>CAYQTY010000212.1:0-1854 GCA_964420535.1 uncultured Leptolinea sp.
GCAACCGGACCTACCTCTACCGGAACAATTACGGGTACGGTGTTTGTACTCCCGTCAAAAACTGGTACACCCACTCCTCCCAACACACCAACTTATACGAAAACATACAGCAAAACTCCCAATAAAACGCTGACCGTATATTATTTAAAAACGGCTACAAAGACCGCCACAAAGACTCAGGAAGGCGAGTCCGGCGATAAGATCCCGCCAACAATGCCGGGTACACCTTATTGCACCTCCCTGGCTTCCGATCCCAATCCTATTTTTTCCTGGGCGGCATCTAGCGATACAGGTGGCAGCGGCCTCGCGGGGTACCATGTAACCTGGGGGATGGATCCCGGCGGCAATAATACAATGTGGAAGGGTACCGCAACAACCTTTATCTCGCCAACATTAACCACAAGCGGAATATATTACTTCTATGTACGGGCTTATGATGAAGCAGGAAACCAATCCAACTGGGCTGGCCCAGCCCGTTTCGGTTACACTGGTGTGGGTGCGCCATCTGCCATTACAAACGCCGCGACAGGTGTGTCTTCAACCGGCGCCACGTTGCGTGGAACAGTAAGCGCCAACGGGTATTCCACCACAGTAACATTCCACTATGGACAAACCCTTCCTTACGGCAATACAGTAACGGCTATTGAGAGCCCGGTTTCAACCTCATCCACTTCGGTTTCCTACGTTTTGAGCGGTCTGACCCCCGCCACTACATACCATTATCGGGTTTCAGCGATAAACGCGGGAGGCGGCCCCATTAATGGAGCAGACATAACTTTCACAACGTTGAAAGCTGACCAGGCTGCACTGACGATTACCGATCCCGGAACTATGACGTATGGCGGAGGTTCAGCTACGTTAACGACTACCGGCGGCAGCGGAACCGGAGCGGTAACATACGATGACGGTTCATCCACAGGGTGTACGGTAACAACGGCCGGTGTTCTCACTGTGATCAACGCCTCGGGAACCTGTAACATTGTTGCCACGAAAGCTGCCGATGCCACTTATAACGCCATTTCCAGCCCATCATTGGCCGTCACCCTGGCGAAAGCCAATCAGGCAGCCGTCGTCTTTACCGATCCGGGCCCTGTGGCATACCTGGATACGGTTACACTGACCGCCTCAGGCGGATCCGGTACCGGTGCTTTCTCCTATGACGCCACCGGATCCACCGGCTGCTCTATAGCTTCTGTCGATGAATTGACCGTCGACGATAATACCGGCACCTGTGATGTTGTTGCCACCAAAGCGGCAGACAACAATTACAATGCCGCGTCTTCCGCGTCAACCGCGGTGACGATGACCGTGGCAGCACAGACGCCACTATCGGTGGATGATCCCGGATCACTCGCTTTTGGATCTACCACCACATTGACAACATCCGGTGGAAGCGGAACGGGAGCTGTTACATTTGATATTGGCGGTTCCACTGGTTGCAGCCTCTCTGGCGCTGACCTGACAATTGATGATAATACCGGCTCTTGCGCGGTTACTGCCACCAAAGCCGCAGATGCCAATTATTCAGCCGCCACCAGCACTTCGCAAACCATAACCATGGTGAAAGCGGATCAGACCATCGGCGCCATCAGCCCGACAACCGGCAGCGTTCTCGCGGGATCGGCAGCATTGTCACCCACCACAGCCTCATCGGGTTTGACAGTAACATTCGCTTCCACTACACCGGCCGTCTGCACGGTGACTGGAACAAACGTGTTTTACGTTATAGAAGGAACTTGTTCGATCACAGCCAATCAGTCAGGCGATGCCAACTACAATGCCGCACCGCAGGTGAATGGCACCATAGTCGTTGGCCCGTAACAAGCAATAGGCTTCGAAGCCTCTCCATAACAT
>CAYQTY010000212.1:1864-2139 GCA_964420535.1 uncultured Leptolinea sp.
CCTTTATTTAACCTTCCCGTCAGTTGACTAAACCTGAAACCCCGTTAAAATGAAGTAACGCTTTTGTTGGAAACCGAGGGAAGAGGACTATGAAGAAACTATCATTCTGGGACATCCTTGCGTCACTCGTTGTGGTCGGCGTTCTGGGCCTGGCAGTGGTCTTTCTGAACATTTTCGTCAATCCATACTCATCGCTGAACCCGTTCCCGCCCGCGACGAAAATTCCTGCCACAAAATCCGCCTCGCCGGCAACAACCCAGCTAACCCTCCCCGGT
>CAYQTY010000212.1:2149-6181 GCA_964420535.1 uncultured Leptolinea sp.
CGCCGACCGCCACCCTGCTGCCGCCAACCGCTACCGTACGTGGCCCTGTTTATGTGCTCCCCACCTGGACGGCCAGCCCTTACCCGTATAAAACCCCCAATTACACATTGACGGCCTATTTCGCCCGTCAATTCTATACCCCCACCCGCACTGTCACCCCGATTGTGGGTACCGCCACTGGCGTTCCCTGTGTGACCAGCGGGATCAACGTCTACTGTGACAATACAATGACCGGTTCCGTAAAATACTATGGAACCTGGGATTCCTATTCCGGTAACGGACCTTTCAATAACACAGCACACTACAGTTCAACCGTGGGCTCAAGTGTGTCGTTCACCTTCACCGGGTCAAAAGTGACCTATATCTTCCCCACGTATTACACACGCGGACACGCGGCTGTTTATATTGACGGCGTCTACACCGCCTCAGTCAACCTGAACACGCCGGATCTGCGCTGGCAGCAATTATGGGATTCGCCTGTTCTGCCCAACGGCACGCATTCGATCACCCTCGTGGTTCAGGATGGAACTGTTGACCTCGACGGCTTCATTGTCAACCGCACAGGCGCCGCGTTAACCAACACTCCCGGCGCGCCGGCCACCTCAACCATGACCGCCCCTCCGCTTCCCACCTCTACATTCACTTCAACGGCGACGTTCACCTCCACCGCCACCTTCACCACCGTGCCGGGGGTGACCAACACCAATACGCCGGTGCCAAGCGCCACAAACACCAACACGGTGGTGGTTGTTCCACCAACGGCCACCAATACCAATACCGCGGTAGTCATCCCGCCGACGGCTACATTTACCTTTACAAACACCAATACCGTAGTGGTACTGCCAACCAATACAGATACCCCTGTGCCTACCAATACAGATACTCCCGTCCCGACAAACACGGATACGCTCGTACCGGTCATTCCCACTAATACGGATACACCGGTTCCCACCAATACTGACACCCCGGTTCCGGTACCGCCTACCATGACGGATACGATTGTGGTGCCGCCCACAATGACAGATACCGTGGTTGTCCCTCCCACAGAAACTCCCACTCTGACCTTTACGGCCGTGGTCACCTGCTCTTTACTGCAGCCGACCCAGACACCTACCGCCACGCTTGAGCCCACACCCACGGCTATCCTGCCCGAGATCCCGGTAGCCTGCACCATCACCGGCAATGCCGGTGCCGGTACGATCATCACCACCACCGGTGACCCCGGCGCGCAGATCACCCAGCCGGATGGCTCGGGTAATTACTCGATCGCCATACCGTACAATTGGTCCGGCACTGTCATCCCCACCCGGGTTGGCTATGCCTTCACACCGGCGTCACTCAGTTACGCCCTGGTGGTGGCCAATATCTCTGACGTAAACTTCACTCCCTCCGCCGTTGGTACCTTCAATATCACCGGAAATGCCGGCGTTGGCACGGTGTTGACGGTCACCTCCGGCGCCGTGGTGGCACAACAGCCGGATGGTTCCGGCAATTACATTGTCACCGTGACAGCCGGCTGGACGGGCACGATCACCTCGACCCACGCCACCTGTACCTTTGACCCGACGTCACAATCGTATCCCGGCGGTGTGGGCATGGATCTACCCGATCAGAATTTCTCCCCCACCTGCCCGCCGTAGAGTAGGTTTGAACCAATGGAATAACAGACCCGGCCACAAGGCCGGGTTTGCTTTCTGAAAATCGGAAAAACAAAATACGATACAATATTCGAGAGGAGGTCGCCATGAAAGATCCCATCACACCTGAAGTGTTCGCTCATCTGGTAGACCTGGCCGCGCTGGAACTGGAACCCACCCAGTCAGAATATCTGCGGCTGCAATTGAATCATCAGCTTAAGGCTATCCAGGAACTGGAAGCTATCCCGCTTGAAAGTGGAACAGAGATCTCCGCGCATGGCGTTCCGTATACACCTGAAATCAGCCCGGCGCCGCGTGAAGATATCATCCGCCCGTATCCTGAACCCGGAACGATCATCGGACAGGCACCCGCCACCGATGGCGGCTATATCGTCGTACCGGAAATTCCCCATATCACACTCAAATGACCATGAACCTTTGCGACCAATCTGCTGTTGAACTGGGAAAGATGCTGCGCCGCAAAGAAGTATCGGCGGAAGAGATCCTTGATTCCGCCCTGCGGCGCGTTAACGAAGTGGACGGCCGTCCGGGAACACTAACCCCCGGCGCGATTACCGACGAAGATAAGAAGAAAGTCCATTCCTTTATCACCCTGACGGCTGACCGCGCGCGAGAGCAGGCCAAAGCCGTGGATAAAAAAATAATAGCCGGTGACGAGCCCGGCGCGCTGGCCGGCATCCCGCTGACGGTGAAGGACATATTCGTGTTGAAAGGCACGCCCTCCACCGCCGCGTCAAAGATACTGTCTAACTTTGTGTCACCCTATACCGCTACCCCGGTTTCGCGGCTTGAAGCCGCCGGCGCGTTGACTCTGGGCAAAGTCAACCTGGATGAATTCACCTATGGTTCATCTAATGAGAGTTCGGCTTTCCAGCCCAGCCCTCGCAACCCGTGGGATACGAATACAGTTCCAGGCGGTTCATCAGGCGGCAGCGCCGCCTCTGTAGCCGCCGGAGAAGCCGTGATTTCACTTGGCACAGATACCGCCGGTTCCATCCGCCAGCCTGCCGCGTTCTGCGGTGTGGTGGGTGTCAAACCCACATACGGACGCGTCTCCCGCTTCGGGTTGATCGCCTTTGCCAGTTCGCTGGATTGCCCGGGCCCTGTTGCCCGTTCGGTGGAAGATGCCGCCCTGATGCTCAAGGTGATGGCCGGAGCCGATCCATCCGATGATACCGCCGCCCCCCTGCCGGTACCCGATTACCTGGCTGAACTGGAAAAGGGTGTTAAAGGCATGCGCATCGGCCTGTCACCCGATTACTTCCGCATTACCTATCCCGACCCGGCCACCGGCGAACTGTTGATGCAGCCCATCTCACCCGAGATCGAATCGGCAGTGCGCCGCGCCGCGTCACTGTTGAAGGAAATGGGCGCCGAGATCATTGATGACGTGCCCATGCCCAATACCCGTTACGGAATCCCGGCGTATTTTGTCATCAGCCGGGTGGAAGCTGCTTCCAACTTGCACCGTTATGATGGTGTCAAATACGGCTTCCGTACGCCTGAAACCACCCATGAACTGCGAGATCTGTACAAAAAGACACGCGCCCAGGGATTCGGCCCGCAGCCCAAGCTGCGCATCCTGATGGGCATGTACGTTTCCGCTGCGCAGTACAGCGAGCAATACTACAATCGGGCGCTCAAAGTGCGCACGCTCATCCGCCGCGATTTTGACGCCGTGTTTGAAAAGAATGGCAAATACCGGTTGGACGCCCTGCTCACGCCCACCACTCCCACAACAGCCTTCGATATTGCCGCTGTGTATGGTGACTCGGTGCTGATGCAGTATGCTGACCAGTTAACCGTGCCGGCCAACCACGCGGGCATCCCCGGCCTTTCACTACCTGCCGGGTTGGATTCTAAACGGCTGCCGATTGGTCTCCAATTGCTGGGCGCTGACTATACCGAATCCAATCTGTTCCGCATCGGGCGGGCTTATGAACAGGCCACCGCCGATGACGCCTGGCGCGCTGAAAAACCCGCCGTTCTGGCGCAATAGCCGCGGAATGGAAGGTGACTATGACCGAATATGAAGCCATTATCGGGCTTGAAACCCACATTCAACTGAATACCGCCACCAAGATCTTCTGTTCCTGCAAGGCGGATTCATGGTTTGACCCGCCCAATACCAATATCTGCCCGGTTTGCACCGGACTGCCCGGCTCACTGCCCACCCTGAACAAAGCGGTGGTGGAAAAGGGGGTCTTGCTGGCAAAAGCCATGCATTCCAATCTGCTGCAAATGTCATTTTTTGACCGCAAGAATTATTTCTACCCCGACCTGCCCAAGGGTTACCAGATCTCGCAATATGACTATCCCATTGCCAAAGGCGGGTACCTGGATATACCCATGAATCCGGCCGGCGGGCAGAGCT
>CAYQTY010000213.1:0-324 GCA_964420535.1 uncultured Leptolinea sp.
CTACGGCAAGGTCTTTCACACCCGAGAACCCGGAACTTGCGTTGTCCCAATCATTGTGAAGGGTCAACCCGTTGGATATGGCCGCCGGTCCATCAAACCGTTTGACTGCCCAATCGCGCCCGATTGTTTCAAGAATCCGGGTTTCGCTTCGGTCGGTGATCAAAAAACTATTGTTATAAAAGAATGGGTGACTGAAACCGCAATTCCCGCCCTGCCCGTACGATTCAAGCAGACTTGTTATACAGTCAACAGCCTCCGCGGCTGTGGTCGAACGTTCCAACGCCAGGCGCATTCGTGAGTCTTCCAGACTCGTCACTGAACATT
>CAYQTY010000213.1:334-6180 GCA_964420535.1 uncultured Leptolinea sp.
TTTGGGGCTCCCCCTTTTGTGAATAGGGCTTCATTGCCCATAACAAGTCCGTGCCGGTTAACACCCATCTCGGCGCCCCACATCCAGGCTGGCTTGCACAAAATGACATCATGGGTGACTTCCGCCTGCGGAATGTCTATATACGTACACCGGACCCTCTCACCCTGAGAAAAGGTCCGGCCTTTTTGAAATATCACTTCGTGGGCTTCGTTCGGCTCCCGGTCTGAATTCTTGCCAAACCGGATCATTGATCCGGAAGATGTTTCCATTCGGTAGACAAACGTGTCGCACATGAATATTTACCTTTCAACCAAACCGCGTTCCTTCATCAAAGAAAGTATAGTCTCAACAACATCTTCAATGGCTACATTATCGGTATCTAGGATTATCGCATCATCGGCTGGCTTCAATGGAGCGATCACCCGATTGCGGTCAATTTCATCCCGCTGGCGTGTTGACGCGAGAATCTGATCATAATCAGCCGCCTGTCCGCGATTGACCAATTCGGTATGCCGTCGTCGGGCGCGTTCTTCTGCCGAAGCGTCGAGGAAAACTTTCAGGTCAGCATCTGGAAATACTACTGTTCCTATATCACGCCCCACCATCACAACATCACCGCGCATACCGATGCGCCTCTGCTGTTCTGTCATCGCGTCGCGTACACCTTTGTACGTTGAAACAACCGACACGTTAGCTTCCACTTCACGGCTGCGCACATCCCAGGTGACATCATTACCCTCCAGTAAAACATCCGCCAGCCGGCCGTCGTCTTTTCCTGGAGGGGCAACGTCAATTTTTACTTTTCCAGCAAGTTCCGAAACCGGAGCTTCTGCTCTGGGATCAATAGTTGAACGCAGCACAGCCAGCGTAACCGCCCGGTACATGATCCCGGTATCAAAAAAGAGAAAACCCAACTGGCGGGCCAGTTTTTCGCCCACGGTTGTTTTCCCCGAGGCGGCAGGCCCGTCAATAGCAATGGTGATTTTGGAAGACAAAAGAATACCTCATTCAACAGGAGTAATTACAGCCGGAGCCGTTTTCTCTGCCCCGGGGAAAAGATCAGTCCGGGCCCACAGAATGACCATCTGCTTGCTTGATGGAGCTTCGCGAAGCGCAAACCACTTGATCCATTCCTCGGGTAGGATCAGATCCCAGTTGGTCTGGTGCGTAAGGGCAAAATCCTGCCCGCGATACGCTCTGGATAACGAAGGCACTTCTTCGTTCGCGGTTATAACAATCGCCGGGTTTGACAAACTGGGCAGGGATCGCGCGTCGATGACGCTGGTGAAATTACGAAGGGCCCACTTCAAAGCGGCAGACGGGTAATTCAATATCACAATATTGACCCCGGTCCGGCTGGAAACATTCCATTCGCTGATATCACCGGCAGTTTTTTGCAATAGGTCCAATTCTGATGTGATCCCGTTGTAATTCCATACTTCGGCTTCGGGGTTCTTTGCCAATCCAGCCGAACGCCAGACCGAGGAAAGTGACACAACACTCAATAACACCGCCAATCCCATCCACAAGCCCGTCCGGCCTTGTTTTGACGGCCAACCCATGTGGATCAGAATGGTTGCGATGACCAGTAACAACAAACCACCGGCGGCCGCCGCCATTCGCAGCGCTTCCTCTTGCCCCTCTATCGGAAAGGTGACAGCCAAAATGTTCATCCAGCAGAAGGGGATGAGCAGGATGGTCAACGCCATCTGGCCGAACGCCGGCATATCGGGCTTTTCCGTAGACTCAATGATCCTGACGATACATCCGGCTGAAAGCGCCAGCAGTGGAATACCTGTAAACACCAGGGATGCGAATGTTCGTGATGGATAGATTATTCCCAGGAATAACGAAATTACAAACCAGATGAACAGAAAGCGTCCGGTCCGGTCACCCTGCCGGATGGCATGAATACCTTGTACCAGGCCGGCAATCAACACAAAGGGCTGATACAAAACCAAAGAGAATAGCATCAATCCGGCTGACGTTGGGCCGGGCTGCGCCCATCCCTGCAGGTACGCGAAAATATTGGTGAACGGTGCGGATACCCCGATAAACCGCGTAAGAAACGCGCTGCCAAGCAAGCCTATCGTAATGATCATTGATAAAGCCGCGGCAATCCAGTCACCTTTCGTGGAACCGGAAATCTGCCATGGAATGCCTTCTTCCGCATCCTGCTTATGTCCTCGCGTTACAAGCCAGAGCGCAAGACCCACCGCCAGCAGAGGAGGCCATATCTCAGGAGAAGCTATAAGCGCAATACCGGCCGCTATCCCGGCACCGATATATTTCCGGTTGATCAAAAAGCCGGAGGCGAAGAGAGTCCCCCATAATGATATTACTGCTCCATTTACCTGCCGTGAATAAGCCGTTATTGCCGGGTCAAACATGATCAGAATGGTCATGGCGATGGCGGTTTTCTTTCCGAGTATCCGGATGAAGAACAGGGGCGCGAAGATTACCGCAGTTCCAAAAATAGCCGGCAGCAGGCGGGCAGCAAATTCGCTCTTTCCAAACAGGAAAAGCATGGGTGCGATTAGAGAGATCATTCCCGAAGTACCAGCCATGGCGTTCACCGGCATACCAGCCGCGTTCATGGCAATCGAGGCTTCATACTCACTGAGCATTGGGGTGTTAAGCTGGAAAAACCGCAGAATCACGGCTAACACCAGCAGCAAACCGTAACTGATCGCGTACTTTTTTGAAGAAATTAGAGTTGTCATCAGGGTACCATCGTTTGAGTTTCTGGAATTAGCAACTGATCAGGGACTTCATAAATTACAACTGTATTATTTTGAAAAGCCACAGGCAGATTGTCCAGGAATTTCTGGTCATTTACCCGGTACGTGTTCATTTCAAGCGATCCCACATAGATATACCGGATGTTGTATTTCCGGATGATCTCCAGGGCTTCTATCCAGTTGTTGGTCTGGTAAAGTTGCCGGATATCCAACTCGCGGCTGCCCATTTCTTCTGCCCCACCGCGCCACTGTGACTCATGCCCCGGCCAGCCGATCACATTCGCCTGTCCGCTGAACGTTGCCACCCGGGCATAACCGGTGTAGCTTCCGCCCACGGCTTCCGCCACGGTTCCTTTGGGAGCCTGATGGATATATTCAATGGCGTCCGTCTCATCCGGGTATGCCCGGGTGAAATACGCGTTACCGTCAAGAGTCAATCGGGATGTCTGAATATCGGTGAAGCGGTCGATGAAACCATACACCGGATACAGGAAACCAGCCGCCATGGATAGAGCGATTAAAATACCGGCAATGGCTTTAGCGAGGGAGTTCCTTTGAGTGAAAATAATAAACATGAAAACAGCCGCGGCAATGGACCAGAGAATCCATGCCTGGTAATAGAACTTGAAGATTGTGTTCATGCGGGTCCCAAACTGGTCCCGTAGATAGAAGAATTCAGGGAAAACTACCAGTCCGGCTGCGACGGCGGTCACTGCCAGAACAAACGGCATTGAGCTAGATGTGCGGCCGGAATGGTTGGATATCGATGTCTCATTATCGGTGGCAGCTGCATCTCTGTGCCGGCGCAAAAGGATCGCGCCTCCCCATACCAGAGCCAGAAGAATAAGCAGGGTCAGCCAACCTCCCGGTGACAGCAGCCGCAGCCCGGTGGTATTTATCAGCAGGTCAAATCTGTCTGAACTGCCCTGCAGACTATAGAACTGGCCAACAAGTCCGGACATCTCCGCCGCGGATTGAGGGCGGATCAAAGCAACCAGATCTGGAACCACGGTGATGAGCAGTCCCAGCACCAGCATGGCAGCCCACAGGCCGCCCACCAACGCAGATGCCCTCCCCAACCCGGTCCAGAATGGTGAGCTTTCAGATTGTTCCTGAAAAGACGCCAGCAGACCGGCAAAAACAGGCAGCCACAAAACACCAAACATCATCCACAGATGTTTCCCCGGGGTAAAGAACACCAGCCCGGGAAGAAGTCCACCAGCCTGTGACGAGAACCCGGTGTAAAAAGGTAAATAGAAAAGCACCCCGGCCAACCCAAAAGCCAGTCCGCTTTCGAAAAACTCGATCACCCGATTCCGGTTCCATCCAAGTGACAGATACCGTGCGAAGAACATCCCCACACAGGTTAAGCCAACATAAATGGGGAAATCCCAGATATTCATAAAAGCCAGTCCGCCGAAAACCAGAGCGAATGACCAGAAATCGCCCGTGGGCAGAAATTGCTCTTTAATTCCGGCATCCGCTTTTGCGCCGCCCAGCCATCCGGTTACTGTCTCATACCATCCGGGGCGGAATTGCTTCCCTTCGGACGCGCGGAAGAAAATCTCCAACGCGATCGAAGCCGCCAGCAGAACAAAGGGGATTGACAACACATGCGGATGAAGGTCCGCCAGATAAAGTGAAAAGAACGGGAACTCGTCAATTACTTCAATGTAGTCATTGCTGATCAGGTTGTTATCCTGGATCACCCGTGAAGCGCGCCACCACCAGATACCGGCTGGTCTCGAAGGCAGCCAACCCGTAAATTGCGCAGGGGTATTGCTCAATTCATTGATATCAATCCACTTCCAGAATCCGGCGCTTCCCAGGCCGAGGGAATGCAACAGCTCCAGCACACCTTCCCAGTTGGCGGTAAAGATCAGGAAAACCGGCCCCAGAGCCGCCCAACCGGAGAACCGGGCAAATGATACTTCCCGTTTTCTATCATCATCTTTCACCGGAAGCTTCGCGAGAATATTCAACACTACGCTGAAGATACCGAGAGCGGCCATTGAAAACCACAGGGCAAGCGCAAGGTTGAAACCAACGCCGGAGATCACGCCTGTCAACCGGATCAACCCGGCGACGATCACATACCCGAAGTAATAATAAGAAATGGCATACCCGGATAACCACGGGTCAGCCGGCGGAAATGATGGTGAATACAGAATGGAGTTGATGAAAGCCAGCTCCATCGGTTTTTCCGTTCCAATGATATCCGGGCTGGCAGCACGCATCAAAGCGAAAAACGCGAAGACCAATACGAACGCGGATTCCACCAGAACCACATACCAGCGGTTATTACCGTACCAGGTTTTGATATTCGTCCAACCGGTCTTAGCCGCGGCGAGGCAGCCCATAATGACGACGAGAATAAATACCGTCGCCACACCAGCCCAATTGTTCGGCAGAATCCGGAACATGACCAGAATCCAGTATAGAAAGCCGAAAACCAGCAAGCCAGCCGGTTTCGCCAGTCCATACCCCCGGTCAGAAAGATGCGGCAGCAGACGGTAAACGATCGGGAACGCGGCTGTTCCCATGAGGAGCATAAGAATGGCCCACAGAAAAAATGCAAGCATAAGGATCAGAAGGGCAGCTGGCTAAAATCCCCGGATGGATCGGGGTTGAATTCGAATACCTTTTCCACGGCTTCCAGGTTCAAAGGACCATACAGATGCGGATATGTCTCACCGTTGGTTGACTTCTCATACTTCAATTCCGCTGACAGTTTGACCGGGTTGACGCGCAACAGTACCAAACCCTTCACCCCCCGGTAATAACGGTTGGCAGTTGCCACAACCTGATTTTCCATGGAAAAATGTATAAAACCTTCTGTATCCAGGGTTTCGCCTTTATAGCAACCTGCTTCCAGGCTTTTCGCCCAAAGGTCGGCTAATGTGATGTGATAGATATCGCTTGTTTCGGTCATGGCTAAGATTCTTTCTTTACCCGGTAGATGGTGGTCGTTTCGTTCTGGAATACCGGTTCCCACATCGTGCCGGAATTCGCGAGGAATTTCAACAATCCGGGTCCCGGATAATAAAGGTTTTCAATTTGACCCACAACAATATAGTGTACATTGTATTTTTTCAGGAAAGCCTG
>CAYQTY010000214.1:0-6145 GCA_964420535.1 uncultured Leptolinea sp.
GAAAGGCTGTGAGCTGGGGGTTAAGGAATTCCGCCCAATAATAACCAGCCGTACTCTGGTGCAGGAATCGCGCGGGCTGGATGACAAGCTGCCCCGCTGGCAGAAGATCCTTCAGGAGGCAGCCGAACAATGCGGCCGGGGTTTGATCCCGTCTATTGCCGCGCCTGTGAAATGGGAAGTTCTTTTGAACCGTTTGATGGGTATCAAGGGTTATATCTTTCATGAGAAGGTCGAGGCTAAGGGTTTTCTCGAAGACCTCAGTTCCAACCTGACCGGCGGGATAAAACAGTTCGCCCTGCTGATCGGCCCGGAAGGCGGTTTTAGCGAAGAGGAAGTAACCTTAGCCAGTCAGGCTGGCTTGCTGCCTGTATCACTTGGCAAGCGCGTACTGCGTATGGAAACGGCGGCCCTCACCGCCTGTGCCGTCAGTATGGCGGCTGCGGGTGAACTGGGCTGACAGAACATAAATCTATAAATTTACTTCAGGCAGGTCATTGTGATATTTTCAAAAAACTTTGTTAATGGTGTCATCCGCGCTTTTGTTGAGTTGACTGTCAGGCCGCATATTGAAGAGTTGGATCTGGTGCCTATGAAGGGCCCGTATTTGATCGCTGCAAATCATGTCAACACCATGGATGGACTGGTGATGTTCTCTTACATCGCCCCCCGTCCGTTAACCACCCTGAGTAAAGAAGAAAACTTCTCCAATCCTTTAAACCGCATGGTTTCTGAAGCCTGGGGCGCCATCCCCATCAAACGCGGGGCGGTGGATAACACCGCGATGAACATGAGCCTGGATGCGCTTCAGGAAGGGAAATTGCTGGCTATTATGCCGGAAGGTACACGGTCCGGCAGCGGCATTATGGCGCAGGGAAAACCGGGCATCCTTCCACTGGCTGTTAAATCCGGCGCGCCGGTCATTCCGGTGGGTTTATTCGGACATGAAAATATCTGGAAGAATGTGCGTTCGTTCCGTAAGACTGATTTTTATCTCAAAGTCGGGCAGCCGTTCCGAATTAAAGCTACTATGCGCGACCTTGACCGTGAGCGCCGTCAGGTCATCACCGATGAATTGATGTACCGGATTGCCATGCTGCTTCCTGAGAAGTATCGCGGGTATTATTCTGACCTGAGCAAAGCCACTACGGATTATCTCGATTTCACTACGTTCGAAAAAGAATCAGGACTTTAACGCAAGGTGACGCGGTAGCAGGTTCTTGATCCCGCGTGACGTAACCCGTCCGGTTCCCGCCATACGCCCGTTCGGCGTGGTGATGATAAGGATCGTGCCTTTTTCTGACCCATGACTGATCTCGAGGGGCAGGTCTTCTCCGCGTTCCCAGTGTTTCAGCATTTCAGGGGTTAATGCCAGCCGGTTGGCTGTCATTCTGCTTCCAAACCGGGTGACCCATTCCAGAGAAAGTTCAAAACCACTTTCAGATCGGTCACCCATACGCAGACCGCAGGATTGAAGCGGCAGCCCGGCAAAGGTGGAGGATAACCGGCGGGGAATAGCGTAAACCGATTCGCGGAAACCGGCCAGGGATAGGCTGAACTCATCCAGCAGGTTATTCAGGTCGAACCCATATGTAGACAACAACAAGCCGGTCAATGCCTGCTGTTCGCGCGCCGTATAAGGTGACAGGTTAAACGGCACGATCGGCTGGTCACTTGTGGTGGTTTGCCCGGGGAGCGGAGATAGTTTTTTCAGGTGGGCGGAGAAGAATCCGGATGTGCCATGACGGTGAGGCCAAAGGCGCAGGGCATTGATAGTTCCAGGGAAAAATGTTTGCCCGAAGGCGGCAGTCAACCCGGGGGCATCCACACCAACACGGGAGCCGGCTGCGGTCAATATGACGGCATTTTCGGTTTGCCGAAGTACGGCATCCAGTACCCCCTCATCTTCTTCCGGCGCCAGGGTGCAGGTGGAATACACCACCTGCCCGCCGGGTTTGCAGGCAGCCAGCGCGCTGAGCAGCAACTGGACTTGCCGCCCGGCCAGACGCCCGCGTTCAGCGGCTTTGATCTCGCGCTTGTTTTTGTCTCCGGGATGCAGGTTTTCCATGCTGCACGGGGCGTCGAGTAGCACGTAATCGAAGGTATCGGGAAACCACAATCCATATTTTTCGCCGGGGATATTGGTCACCGCGCTGTTGACGGCGCCCCAGGTTTTCAGGGTGGAGGTCAACGCCGGGATGCGTGAGGCGGTTCCGTCATTGGCGATGATCAGGGCGCGGTCATGGAACCGGGAGGCGAGGTGGGTGGTTTTTCCGCCGGGGGAGGCCGTCAGGTCCAGGATCAGCGGGGATTTCTCCGCGGAGGATTCGAATAACTCCACCGGCAGCATGGACGCGGCATCCTGAATGTAGAAATACCCCAGCCGGCTTTCGAGGGTGCGGCCCGGCGGCACGGGTGACGATTGAATCGTGTAACCATCGCGGCAAAACGGGACGGCGTTCAACACCCATCCCTTTTCGCCTGACAACTCACTGGCCATCTCACCGGATTCGCTTTTCAACGGATTGAAACGGATGGCGGTAGGCGGCGGCGTGCGGACGGCCGATTCCAGAGCGGCAGTCTCTTCCCCTGATAGCAATTCGCGGTACCGGCCGACTCGGTCAACAGGAGGTGAGCTCTTCTTTTTACCCATTGTTCTTCCGGATGCAGAAGATCAATTCCGTGCCAACCAGCACTTCTGTCACCGGCCAGTCCAACCCCGCAAGGGTTTCAGACACCAGTTTGCGCTGGCGGTCCGCCAGGTCAAAGCGGCCCGTCAGGTTGGAAGCCGGAAGGCTGACCACCAGCCAGCGGACGTTCAACGCCTCAAAAAAGGGGCGGTTGCAGCCGTGCCTCCGCTGGTCAAACCGATGGGCTTCTTTAAAGAAGAAAGCCACATCCGCCTGTTGGGTTGGCGGGTTCAGCAGGATGTCTCCATAGAAGGCTTGCCCGTTGATGCCGGATGCCTTGAAATAGGAGTTGATCAAGTTTACGCGCGGCTGGTGCAGGTCATACGCCTGGTATAGGCAGCCGGCCGGCAGTCCCATCCACGGGTAACCGAAAGGGTGCATGGCGCAGGCAAGGTCCAGTATTGAAACAGGCATTCCTGTGACATCAAATATCTTTTTATAAAACTCGTCCAGCAGCGGAATGCGCTCATGGGTGGAGGCATGGCTTTCCAACATGCGCAGGCTGAAGGAGCGGATTTCTTCCTGACTGGCAAAATTGCCCATCCCCTCAAGAAAGGCCTTTTCCTTTTCATAATCCGGGTCGCCCAGATAGGGAGCCACGATGTTGTGCAGTTTCTTGCGGGCTTCGTCAACCGCCTGAACGGGTTTCAGTCCATGGTCCAGCCCCAGTTGGATCAGTTCGATGACCGTTTCCGGGGGGAGGTTAAGCGCCCGATATTTTTTGCTCTCCAGAATAGGCTGTGCCAGCGCGGCCGTGTCAGTGATCTGGTTCTTCACGGCTGTGTCACCCGGAAGACCAGTTCGTTCGGGAATTCAAAGCGGGCAATAAGCCAGTTTCGGTCTTCCGCCAGGCGGTTGAAATCCGATTCATACGTGGCGCCGAGTCCTTTTCGGCTCCCGCCCAGGGTGCGCAATGGATAGCTGATCACCAGCGTCTTGGCGTTGACGCGGTCCACCAGCGCGGTGGCAAGTCCCTTGCCCTGCTGTTCGAGGCAGGGGAGGGTTTTCAGGATGAAGGCCACGTCATATTGTTTATCGAATGGAACAGAAATGATATCCGCGGCTTCGGCTTTCCCGTTGAACCCGGTATGGTCAAAGAAAGCCTGCAGGCTCTTTGCCAGCCGGCCATACATATCCATAGCGGTGTATTCCGCGCCGGGAGCTAGCGGCATCCATGGGATGGAGAGCGGGGTCAATCCGCAGGCCAGGTCAATCATCGAGGTGGCATGCGGCAGCCCGTCGAGGATATCTTGAAAGAAATGCTCCACGTACGGCAGACGCTCGCGGGTGGACGCGTGGTTTTCCATCTTCCTACGGCAGAAGGCTTGAATTTCAGGGGAAGATGGGTTCCGGGACAGCGGGGCCAGTTCCAATGCGAAAACAACCGGGTCTACGTCACCGGGCAGGTAAGCCCCACCAATTTGATGCAGTCGGTTGCGGATCGATTTGACCAGTTCGCGGCTTTTCAGACCCTTGCGTCCTTCCGCCTCGCATACCCGGCGGATCACATCAGGATGGATATCGCTGTAGGCATCGCTAGACGAAGCCTGGCGGATGATATCTTCCACGGTAAGGATTGGTTTCATGAAACCCTCATCGCAGTAGTTCGCATAGCCGGGTCATAAAGCGCAGATTGTGCAGTGTGGCCAGCCGCTGATAGGTGCTGTCACCGATCTTGAACAGGTGATGCAGATACCCGCGGGAATAGCGGCTGCACACCGGGCAGTAACAGCCATCTGAAACCGGCCGGGAATCACGCATAAAGCGGTCATCGGTGCAATAGATGTAATCCAGCCATTTTTTATCGTTCATAAGGCTGTGTTTTTCGGGAACATACCCTTCTTCAAAGGCATACAACCGGCCGTGACGCGCGTCACGCGTGGGCATGGCGCAGTCAAACAGGCCGTACCCCAATCGCCAGCAGGCGGCCAGATTGAGCGGGTGTCCGATCCCCAGCGCGTGCATGGGGAATTGCTCCGGCACCAGGGAGCGGGTGAGGCTGATGATATCTTCCACCAGCGCACCGGCGTTGTCAATAGGCCAGCCGCCGTACCCGAACCCGTCAAACCCGACATCCAGCAGCGCGCCGGCGCATTCTTTTCGCAGGTCTTCTTCGGCGCCACCCTGAATGACGCCAAAGATCAGCGGGCGTTTTTCCGCCGGGATTTTCCGCTGGTCCATCTGGCGGTCAAACTCTCTGCGGGCGCGTTTGGCCCAGTCGATCGTACGTTTGATGGATATTTCCTGCTCGGCGCGGGAGGCATCCACATCGGTGCAGTCATCGAGGCATATGACCACATCCGCCCCGAAACCAACCTGCAACTGAATAGATTTTTCTGGGGTCAGGTTGATCTTGCGGTTCGAGCCTTCCGGTTGGAAGATGATGCCGTCGTTACCCAGCCGGCCGTATTTTGAATTCTGCCGGATCAGGGAATATGCCTGGAATCCACCAGAGTCGGTGATGATCGGCCGGTTCCAACCAGCCATACGGTGCAGCCCGCCCAGTGATTGAACGGTCATGGAGCCGGGATGCTGCATCAAATGAAAGGCGTTCATCACCACTGACTGGATCTGTACGGCTTCCAGGTCGATCGAGTCAACGGAACGGACAACCGCCTGAGTGGAATCAGGCATGTAGACGGGCAGGGTCAACCTGCCGTGTTGTAAGTTAAGAGTATCGGTCACGCCTGAATTATACGGTGATTTCCACTCGGTTCCCATCCGGATCGAGAAACGCAGATTCATAATATCCGTCGCCGGTCAGGCGTGGGCCATCCATCAGTGGATACCCGGCTTCTTGAAGGCGGCTTGTCAATTGATCGACTGCTTCCTTGCTGCCGGTAGAAAAGGCGATATGCGCCAGACCGATCCGTGGGTCAGACATGTGGTCTTTCAGACCGGGAATATGCATGATTTCCAACCGGCTTCCACCCGGGAATACCAGAAAGCGGGATGAATAACTCCGTTTTGGATTTTCATACAATGGTTGAATCTCAGCGTCAAAATACCGGCAATAAAAATCAGACAACCGGTCAAGATCATCTGTCCAACAGGCTATGTGATTAATGTGCATACGGGCTCATCCTTGCTAATCAGGCGGGGCGGTCATGGTGACCGCCCCTGATTGGAGTATGAGGTTTATGCGATGAATTAATTACAGGTCAGAATGAACGTCCCACCGCTGGAGAAGAGCTGGTGGTTGGGATTGTTGATGTAAAGTTGAAGCTGACTGGCATTGCTGCCAATTGTGTTGGCTATGAAAGTGTAGGTATATGAAACAGATTTGGTAGCCGCGCCGGTGAATTCAATGGCGTCTGAAGCCATCACGGTTCCATCGGTCTTTCGCCATTCATAGGTAACGGTACCGGTGCCTGAAGCCGTAATATTACCGGTGAAGATGTAGTTTACGCCCGCCTGGCAGTTGGCCAATGTGGTTGTTAGTGAAGTCGGGCTAACGG
>CAYQTY010000215.1:0-5417 GCA_964420535.1 uncultured Leptolinea sp.
CCGGTTGTTCCCAGCATTAATGCCAGTTCGTGGATCCGCGCTTCTCTGGAAAGAGCTGTCGTTTCTGTCATCGTACGATCTTTGACAATTTTTTTGCCAACCGTGAAATGCTGATCGCCAAACGCGGCCAATTGCGGCAGATGGGTTACACAGAATACCTGGTGAGACCTGGCAACCTGCCATAGTTTTTCACCCACGGTTGTTCCCACCCGGCCGCCAATGCCCTGGTCGATCTCATCGAAGATCAATGTGGGAACTTCATCGGCATGTGCCAGCACATTTTTCAGCGCGAGCATCAGACGCGATGTCTCACCGCCTGAGGCGATCTTGACCATGGGTTTCAATCCTTCACCCGGGTTGGGGGCAATGAGAAATTCCACAAGGTCATAGCCGGTGCCGTCAAACCGCACAGATTTGCCGCTCTCATCCGGTATTCCGTGGGCATCCGGTTGGGTGCGCATGTCAACCATGAATCGCGCGCCGGGCATGTGAAGGTCCTGCAACTGGGCTTCTACAGCTGACGACAAATTCACGGCCGCATCTTTTCGGAGCCGGCTCAGTAAGAGGGCTTTTTCCGCGAGTGAAGCCAGGATGAGTTTCTCCTCTGATTCCAACTGCTCAATCTGCTCTCCGGCATGTTCAATTGATTCAAGCTGTCTGCGGGCTTCTTCCATGAAAGCCTGGGCGGATGTTTCATCTCCGCCGTATTTCCGGCTGAGGTTCCGGATCAACTCGATACGGTCTTCCATTTGTTCCAACCGGCGCGGATTGATCTCAATCCGTTCCAGGTAGTCGCTCAGTGTGCGGATTAATTCCGCGATGTCATCGGAGGTGGCCTCAGCTTTATCGAGTACGGCAGTCATAGACGGATCGATGCGCACGAGAGATGTCAACGCGCGGACTATCTGACCAAACAGGTCACTAACAGACGGGGCGTCTGCTTCACCTTCATCCAGTATACGCAGCGCGTCCTGCCCAAGGGCAGCCAGGTTTTCCGCGTTGGCCAGCCGGTCGCGTTCCACTACCATTTCATCCAGTTCACCCGGTTTGAGACGGGCGGAATCAATTTCATTCACCTGGTACCGCAGAAGGTCCGTCATACGGGCGGCATCTCTTTCCTGTTCACGCAGGGTTGTCAGGTTCTTTCGCAAGGCGGTAAGCCGGTTGTACTCCTCACGGTAGGTAGTGAGCAGTGCGCCTGAACCGGCAAACCGGTCCAACAGCAGGATATGTTGTTTTGTATTCAATAGTGACAGGTGTTCAGATTGCCCGTGGATATCCACCAGTGACGAGCCGATCTCTTTCAACAGGCTCTGGCTCACGGAGCGGCCATTCACCCGGCAGGATGTGCGGCCTTCTTTTCGGATCTCGCGGCTGAGAATGACCAGTCCGGGTTCATCCTGCAGGTCTTCCCGCTCCAGGATCGTGTCAATTTCGGGATTGGTGGAAAAACAGGCTTCCAAAAGGGCTTTATCTTCCCCGCTGCGTACCATACCGGCTTCTGCCTTTCCCCCCACCAGGGCTTCAATGGCATCCAGAATGATCGATTTGCCCGCGCCTGTCTCACCGGTGAAGATCACGAGGCCGGGGTCAAAGCGCAGTTCAAGGTGTTGGATGATGGCAAAGTTGTCGATTTGGAGTTCTTGCAGCATGGTATCTGTCTCTACCGGTTAATTTGGATCCCGCTCAGGCGCGAATAAACAGTGGTGGCAACCAGCGCTGTGTATATCGCCGGCCAGACAACATCGATCAATATCTCCGGTCCGGCCACACCCAATAAGGCAATGATCAGAATTGGGAGGGCTAATGCGATACCCCCAAGCGTAGAAGCGCCTGCTGCCACCAGGAACATTGGTTTGCTTCGGCGTTTACCGGTGGCTTTCCGCACTGCTTCGGCAATGACCCAGCCAACGCCCGGCGCGACCAGGAAGATAAAAAAGCCGACCATACCAACCAACAGGCTGCCAAGAAAGGACAGGATAATGGGGATGAAGAAGGCAGCCACGTAATCAATGGGTTGGGCTGTGTCGAAAATTTTCTGTTGCGCGCGGACGCAATCCCTGCAGCGGTAACCGGTGGGGGTATGTTTTGCGCAGCTCGTACAAATCGGTTTTTCACAGCGGTTGCAGCGAAGGTAGGTTTCGCGGGTTGGATGGTTGGCGCAATACAGGGTTGATGATTTTTCTTCGGTCATTCGTTAATTCCGGCGCTGGGGTTATGTTCCATGTAGTGGGTGATATTCCGGTAAAAGTACCCCGGATCTTTCAATCGGATCATCCGCAAATGATAATCCGACGCGGTGCAATCTATTCTATCGCCATCCACAACCACAATGGGTGGATGGCCGTCTACGCTTAATACGGCTTCGTGGTTTGTGCTCACGCTGACTGAAACCAGGCTGCCTTCCGGTAATATAACAGCCCGGTCCATGGAGAGGTGCGGCGCGACGGGCACAATGAGCAGGTTGTGGGTTTCCGGAGGCAGGATAGGCCCGCCGGCCGCCAGCGCGTACGCGGTAGAACCGGTTGGTGTGGCCACGATCAATCCGTCGGCCACATAGGTGGCCACGCGTGACTGGTTGACACTGGCTGTCAACTGAATGGGGCGCACAAACTGACCACGGCAGATCACCACTTCGTTGATCGATTGCCAGTTCCCGAGTGACTGGTCACCCCGGAAATGTTCGATCTTTAACATCATGCGTTCTTCCAGACGGTAATTGCCTGCCAGTATGGTATTCAATGCGGATTGCCAGTTAGTACGGCCAACTTCGGTGAGAAACCCGAAGTGACCCAGGTTGATCCCAAATAATGGAATGTCATTGGGGGCTGCCAGATGACCGGCACGCAGAATGGTGCCATCTCCCCCCAGGGCGATCAGCAGGTCAAAATCGCCGTTGGCGATATGCCCCCTGACGATCTCGTCATAAACCGAACCTTCGTATGCAGTTTCTGCTCCATGGTCAACCAGATAGCGGGCTACTATTGAAGCAGTCTGAGACGCGTCCGGCAGGTTCGGGTGGCAGACAACGGCAAACCTTCGCAGAGTGGAAGAGCCTGTTTTCATACAGGTATTATAAGGGAAAGATATTCAGTTGGTCAGGCGATGAAGAGACTATTCCGCCTCATTCATGCGGTCGGTATGCTCGATCAGGGCGCGTTCCATTAGCTGGAAGCGCAGGCTGAGAGTAAGGTCACCGCGGGTTTTTTCCACGATATTGCGAACCAGGTCAGTTTGGCGGCGCAATCCCTGAGTCACGGCATCCGGGTAATCCATGGTAACCAAATGCGTATAGATCTCATCCATACTGGCTAACAGGCGTTCCGCTTCATCTGAATAACCCTGCCGTAAAATATCCAGGCAGCGGCGGCGCAATTCCCCCACTACCTCGGCGAGTCCGTTCCAGTATGTGGCGGTTTCCACACCCAGGTCCTCGGGGGCGGGAAGTTCTTTACCCTGGATGAGCGCAACAGTTATGCTGGCTTCGGTGAATTCTTTGATCGCGTCCTGGGTATAACCGGCATAGAAAAGATCGGGGAAATTGGCTAAACCCTCTTTGAGCGATTTAGCCAATTCCCCGGCTTGATTTAATTCAATTTGCGCGTTTTCCACTTCGCCGCGGTGAATAGCCCGGATGGTATGGGCTGCATGGCGGGTAAGCTGGCGCGCCTGTGCAAGCGCCTCATCCCGCACTTTTGTGCGGGTATCAAAATCTTTATGCGACCGTTCACTGATCGCTTCAAGCGCCTGCATTTTTATCATGATCAAAACCTAGAAAGGAAGTTCGTCTTCAGTAGAGGAGCCGGTATCAATGTCTTCGCCGGCGCCGGATTGTTCGCCGCCTTCAGTGCGGGAGCTCAGGAAGCGCACATTGGTCGCGCTGATCTCAAATGACGCACCGGAGGAGCCGTCTGAGCGTTTGAAAATGCGCGGGCCGCCCGTGGCGGGATCGGCAACCAGGCGTCCTTCAACAATCACCTTGCTGCCTTTTTTCAGATAATTGTGGGTAGACTCGGCCTGTTTCCCCCAGACGGATACCCGGAACCAGATCGTCTCTTTTACCTGCTGACCATTTGAATCAGTGTAATTCCGGTTTGTGGCTACATTGAAACTGGTGACAGCCTGCCCTGATGGCGTATACCGCATCTCAGGATCCTTACCAAGATTACCGGCGATAATGATTGTCTGGAACATTGAATTTCCTCCTCAAGCTTTCGTGGCATAAAAAAGTGTATATCTTATTTTACCTTTTTCTCCATTTCCCGCTTGACATGTTTTACATCTAAACAAAAAAGCTTCATATTGACATTGGATATAATTCATAGGTATTTGAGTTCAGGACATGTGGAATATTGAGATTTTCCCGCTAAGGACGCGTCAGATCGATACACTGAACGATCCCCGTGAAAGAAATATAACTGGAGATCATTATGAGCCAGGATCAAAACACAAGGCAGGAACAAACCATTCCGAAAAAATTTATTGCCGGAATGCTTGTGATTGCTGCGGCTGTAATTTACCTGATCGTTTCGTCCACGCAGGCAAGCGCGGAATATTTCTTAACGGTTGACGAGGTACTCACCCGGCAGGAGGAATTGGCCGGGAAGAATATCCGCGTATCGGGTGTTGTACTGGGCGATTCCATTCATTATGATCCTGATAACCTGATTCTCTCGTTCACCATCGCTCACATCGCGGGTGATAATGCCTCGATCGAACGGGCTGGCGGACTTGCTGCCGCTCTTCACGAAGCTGCCACAGATCCTGGCCGCAATACGATCAACGTTGTGTACAAAGGGGTAAAGCCGGATCTGATGAAAAACGAAGCGCAGGCGATCCTTACCGGCTCTCTGGGCTCCGATGGTTCATTCGTCGCGAAAGAAGTTTTGATGAAATGCCCGACAAAATATGAACAGGCTGTTCCCGGCCAGGTGGTAACACCATAATATGGCTGCCAACCTGGGTTATGGATCGTTGGTCATCGCCTTTTTTCTGGCGGTATATAGCGCGGTTATGTCCCATTTGGGTGGACATAAGAAATCCCCATTGTTTATTGAGAGCGCCCGCCTCGGACTGTTGCTTTCATTTGTGTTGACTAGCCTTGCCGTCAGCTGCCTGATCTACTTATTGATCAGCGCACGCTATGACGTGCAATATGTTTTTAGTGTGATCAGCAATGATATGCCTGTGTATCTCCGTGTGACGGCGTTGTGGGGTGGGCAGGCCGGTTCGCTGTTGTTCTGGTCATTCTTGCTGGGCGGGTTTGGCAGCCTGGTCACCGGGAATCACTGGGACAGGGATAATGAGTTCCTTCCCTGGGTGCTGGTTGTTCTTTCCATTACGTTGGCATTTTTCTTAAGCCTTTCCGTTTTTTTTGAGAATCCTTTTATCCGGTTTTGGCAATACCCGGACGGATC
>CAYQTY010000215.1:5427-6139 GCA_964420535.1 uncultured Leptolinea sp.
GCCCGAAGGCACGTCCGCGTTGTTAATTGCTGATGGCGCAGGGTTGAACCCGTTGCTGCGCCATCTGGGCATGGTGCTTCATCCTCCCATGCTATATCTTGGATTCACCGGTTTTATTATCCCGTTTGCATTTTGTATTGCCGCCCTGGTCACCGGCCGCACTGATGACCGCTGGATCCGGTTGACCCGCCGCTGGACTCTCATTGCCTGGTTGTTCCTTTCGCTGGGGCTTATCCTCGGAAGCCGCTGGGCGTATGACGTTTTGGGTTGGGGCGGTTACTGGAGTTGGGATCCGGTGGAAATTGCCGCCTTCATGCCCTGGCTTCTGGGGACAGCGTTTCTGCATTCGGTCATGTCACAGGAGAAAATGGGGTTGTTCAAGCGCTGGAACATGGTGATGATCATCCTCACCTATGACCTGGTGATCTTCGGCACGTTTCTCACCCGATCCGGCGTTTTATCTTCCGTACATTCGTTCTCGCAATCCTCAATCGGGATAATCTTCCTGGTTTTTATCGCTGTCACATTTGGTTTTTCCCTTGGTTTGCTGCTCTGGCGGTGGGATATCCTGCGGACGGCCAATCCGCTGCGTTCTTTGTTCTCGCGGGAATCTTTATTCTTATTTAACAACTTGATTTTCCTGGGGATTTTTATCATCTGCCTGTGGGGTGTTTTGTATCCGGTTATTTCTGAAGTATTTACCGGCCAGAAA
>CAYQTY010000216.1:0-6114 GCA_964420535.1 uncultured Leptolinea sp.
CTTCCAGGTAGGTAGGTTCCAGGGTTTGTTGTAGCAACACGCCGTTCGCGTACAGGGCGTAGCGGTCATTCTGTGCCAGGATGCCAATGCGGTTGACCTGGTTGGAGCCCGCGTGGATAGCCGGGTTGGCCGTCCATGGGATCAGCATGCCTTTTTGCGAGTAAATACGCAGCGAGTATTTGCCGTCACAGCTGATGCCCAGAAAGTATCCGTCATTGTAATCGGGCGCACGGAACACCATGCCGTACTGATCAGCGCCCGAACAGGTTTCGGTCTGGAATGTGGCTTCCAGATAGAAGTTCTTCGGTTTGGGATAGCTCATGCTCCAACTCATCCAGCCATTGGCATTTTTTGCCGTCATCGCCAGTGTACCGTTATCGTAGACGAATCGTTTCTGGTCATCTTCAAACTGGTAGAAATTTTGATTGGCTTTCTCGAAGGTCTCTTTCCATGTGGGGACGCCCAACCTGACACGCGGATCATCCGGTGAAAGTGTGGCGGTTTCTGTGGCGGTGGGGACGGGTGTTGCTGTTTCTGTGGCAGTGGGGGCGGCCGCGGTTGCGGTTGCTGCCTGGTCGGGGGTTCCGGTGACTGTGAAGATCGGGGAAGCGGTCAACTGTTCAGCAACGTGAGTGGCGACCGTGTCTTTTCGTGCCGGATTGGCGGCGCTGACAAAGTTGCAAGCTAATAGAAAACCGAAAATTCCCGTCAATATTAGTGTCTTTTTCATTCGAGGTTTTCCCTGATTGTTTTTATAATTATAGTGAGTCTGGTGAACCTTGGACAAATCAAAAAAGCATCTTTACATCCTCTTCAATAAATCCTGCGTTGTTCTGTCCAACTTTGTGGATCCTGATGGCAGGCCAACTTTCCAGGCGTATGTCCCTGTTCCTGACGTGTACGCGGCCGGGCGTCTGGATTATGAAAGCGAGGGCGCTCTTATTCTAACAAATGACGGACCGCTGATCAGCCGGATCACACAACCTGACCACCATATTCCGATAACTTCTCTTGAGATGGTACTGGGAGTGATCATGGATGATGCCCTGGCGGAATTGAGCCGTGGGGTGATAATAGAGGGAATGAAAACAAAACGCTGCCATGCCATAAAGATAAATGATCCCGGTTTGCCTGAACGTGACATGCCGGCAAACCGCACAGGACCTTTGAATCGGTTTCATGTGTTGCCGCGTGAAGGCCGTAAGCGGCAGGTACGCCGGATTACGGATGCTGTTGGTTTTCCCACGCGCCATCTTAATCGCGTAGGCAATGGCGGTGTCACGGTTGAGGGATTCCGCTCCGGTGAGCGGCGCAATATGGTACCAAAGGATCTGGAAAGCCTTAAATCCGGGAGCCGGGCGCGCGCATGAAAACACTGGTCATTCAACTCGACCGGACTGAAGATTCTGGTTCAATTCGCGATAAGGTCACCTGGGGGAAAGCCAGCCGGGTGCTGCTGGTGTGGCCGGTCAACCATGAACTGTTTGACCGCAAGATCGACCTGGTGATGGTCAAACGCACCTGCACCTCTCAGGGATCACGGTTGGGGATTGTGTGCGATGACCCGGTGGTGTGTGCGGAAGCGGAAGATTTGCAGATCCCCATTTTTGAATCGGTGAACAAGGCCATGCGAAAAGGGTGGGACAGGCGGCGAAAGCGCTGGTTTTCTTCCAACTTGCCTGAAAAACCGCTGGAGTTAGTCACTGTGGAAGATTTGCGGGCAAACCGGCCTGTGCGGTCTCAAGAGCGCCCACAGCCGCTGGCATTAAGGATCGTGTTACTTTTGGCCGGTGTGCTGGCTGTTGTGGCAATCTGCCTGTTCATCCTGCCCACGGCTGAAGTCAAAATCTACCCGGTCAGCCAGGCACAGGATATGACAGTGGAATTCACCGTTGAAAGTGGAAACACCGGCGCGACCAATCCCGGGATTCTTCATGGAATGGTACTCACCACAAGTGTGGAAACTGAAACCAGTAGACCGGCTACCGGGGTGACAAAAGCCCCTGATAAGAAAGCCGGCGGAACGCTTTCTGTTACCAATCTGACAGACAATGAGATTGTTATCAAAGCGAAAACCATCGTTTTTAACACAGCGATTCCTCCTGTCCGGTACACTATATTGTCTGACGCAATAATACCGGCGGAAGGTACGCTGGAAGGGGTTGAAATTGAAGCCATGTATGCCGGAGAATCCGGAAATACCCCTGAGAACACCGTCACCCGCATGGATGGGGAAATTGGTTTGCAGATTCAGATGACCAACCCGGCTCCCATAACCGGCGGCGCCGACCGCGATATCCCGGCGCCGTCAACGGATGATATTGTCGCCCTGCGCGGCGACCTTCAAAAGCTGGCTGCCAGACAGGCCGAAGAAAAAATGACGGCCGAGTTGGATCCAAACCAGATATTGCTGGTTTCTTCGATAAAAACAGGAAGAATAGAGAGTGAGACATTAACACCGCAGGCGGGAGAAGCCGGTGTGATAGCCCGAATAAAACAAACCGCGGAGTATTCCGCTTTAGTGATTGACCACCGTCAGTTTACGGAACAGGCCGGCGCATTGCTAAAAGCCAACCGGTTGCTGCCGGGCTGGCAGATTTCGACAAGGGAGCCGATCGATGTTCAAATCCTTACGCAGGATTATGACCGGATCAACAACCGTGTCAAATTGAAAGCGATGATTAAAGGGCAAATGATACCAATCGTTAATACCGCGAAGATCCGCCGTGTGATCACAGGCCGTGAACGTGACCTGGCATCCGCCATGATCTCTATTCTGGTACTTACCGATAAACCAACAACCATCGAAACCTGGCCCTCATGGATGCCTGTGCTTCCACTGATTGAAACCCGAATCAACGTCTCTACACCATGACAAAATATCTTTGCATTGACCTCGGAGAAAAACGTATAGGTCTGGCGGCTGGCAGCCTGGAAACACGCCTGGCCCGCCGGTTGGGGGTGATCAACCATCAGTCACGGAAAATTGATATTGAAAAGATATTGAAGGTTGCCGCGGAAAATCAGGCAACCCGGTTTGTGATCGGGGTAAGCTACCAGGAAGACGGTTCTCCAAATTCCATGGGACGCCATTCCCTTACTTTTGGCGCGGCTTTGCAGGAGGCTGGCGGACTTCCGGTAGAATATATTGACGAAGCCCTGTCCACAGTGGACGCGCGTAACGCGGCGCTGGAATCGGGTTTTTCGCGAAAAGACCGCGGCGGGCATCAGGACGCGTTGGCGGCAGAGATCATCCTTCAATCATTTTTTGACCAAAACCCACCACCATGACCAAATCGTCCGTAATAGCTCCACGCCAGTCATTAATTCGAATAGTTGCCGTCTTTTTCCTGATCTGCCTTGTGGGGCTGGCATTTCTTGGGATTAACGTATTGGAGCAGCAGGTTCAGTCCATGATTGGAAAACCTGACCCGGCGTTGACACCAAACCAGGTCAGGTATTACGAGATGCAATTTTTCCTGAACCAGGGAAAGATATTCCAGTCGGGCCGTTTAATTCAGGATGTGAATTTCGCCATCGAAAGCGGGCAGAGTATTGACCAGATCATCGATGGCATGGACTACCAGGGCATAATAAGCGATAAGAAGCTATTCCGAAATTTGTTGATATACAGGGGAATTGACCGTCAGATATTGCCGGGGAGTTACCGGATTTCTGCCGGCAGCTCTATGCGTGATGTGTTGTTAATTCTGCAAGATGCCAGTTCAATACTTGTGAATTTTGTCATCCTCCCCGGTTGGCGGATAGAAGAGATTGCGGATGCCCTGCCCACATCCGGGCTCTCTATTTCCCCTGAAGAATTCCTGTCTGTGGCAGTTAGCCCGGTGGCAGATCCGGGAATTGCCGGCGGGGAAGCTATCACCCATGAAGGTTTCCTGTTTCCCGGCCAGTATGCTTTCCGGCGAGATGTATCGCTGGACGATTTCATAGGAGCTTTTTTAACGCGCTTCAAACAAGAAGTGACCCCAGACAAACGTGAAGCGTTTGCCGCGCGGGGTTTGTCTGTTTATCAGGCAGTAACACTGGCTTCCATTGTCCAGCGTGAAGCTATACTGGATGAAGAAAAACCCCGGATCGCCTCTGTGTTTATCAACCGGTTGGATCAAGGGATGCCGCTGCAAACCGATCCGACGGTACAGTACAGCCTGGGGTTCAGCCCGGAATGGGGTTGGTGGAAAAGCCCGTTAAGTTTTCAGGACTTGCAAATACAATCAACCTATAATACATATATAATTAATGGATTGCCGCCTACGCCTATCGCGAATCCGGATGAAGCTTCGTTAAACGCGGTGGCGTTTCCGGAAGAATCAACGTTCCTTTACTTTAGAGCCGCCTGTGATAATTCAGGCAAGCATGTGTTTTCTGAGACTATCGAAGAACACTCTATGAACGGATGTCAATAATCCGGGTCATTCATCTCTGGAGGAAAAATGGAAGTACTGGGTCTGGATATTGGTGGTTCCGGAATCAAAGGCGCATTGATCGATGTTACGACCGGTACGTTGGTTTCCGACCGGTTCAGGTTGCCGACGCCGGAAGAGGCAAAGCCGGATGATGTGGCTGACGTAGTTGGCCAGGTGGTGAAACATTTTGGTTACAAGGGGGTTCTTGGAGCCGGATTCCCGGCTGTGGTACACCATGGTGTGGCATATTCCGCGGCCAATATTCACGAGAGTTGGATCGGCAAGGATGTTAGCGCGCTTTTATCCGCGGCTACAGGGTGCAAATCCTACGTATTGAATGACGCGGACGCCGCCGGAATGGCGGAGATGCAATTTGGCGCGGGTCGAAAATATAAACATGGTGTGGTGGCCTTACTGACAATCGGAACGGGGATTGGTTCAGCCATCTTTATAGACGGGCACCTTTTCCCAAACACCGAATTCGGGCATATTGAGATCCGGGGCAAGGATGCGGAACGGCGCGCCTCTGACGCGGCACGGGAACGTAAAAAGTGGACCTGGGAAGAATGGGCCATGCGCTTCCAGGAAGTTTTGAGTACCTACGAAAAGCTGTTTTCTCCTGATGTCTTCATAATCGGGGGTGGTACTAGCAAGTACTTCAGCGAGTATGAAATGTACCTGCGAACCCGGGCAGATATCATCCCGGCGCAAATGCTCAACCAGGCAGGCCTGGTGGGAGCGGCCGTATACGCGTACCATAGTAACGCGCTATTGAAATCCGCCCGGGGTCCTAAAAAGACAGACTGATATCCAGATCAATCTGCCATTAATCCGCCCCGCGTCATGGCATCCACCGACTGCAGGGCGGTTTTTATTTCCTGCAAAGTCAGGGGAGAACCATCCAGCCGGGTCAGTAAACCCTTCTCGATCTGTTGTTCCGCGACAGCGAGGATGGATAATTCTTTGCGTCGGGCTTCCTGTGCGAGTTTAGCGCCCGCGTGGTAACCGATCAATGGATTCAGCGCGGTGACCAGGATGGTGTTGCGTTCCAGCCAGTAACGGCAGCGATCAGGATTGGCTGTAATGCCATCCACGCATTTGGTGGCAAACGCGTTGACCGCAGCGATCATAATGTGCATCATCTCAAACAGATCATGGGCGATCAGGGGCATCATCACGTTCAATTCAAGTTGACCGGCAGCCGAGGCGGCTGCTACGGCGTGATCCATGCCCATGATCTGGTACATGACCATGTTCAACATCTCAGCCATTACCGGGTTGACCTTTCCCGGCATAATGCTGGAACCGGGTTGTACAGCCGGCAGATGGATCTCGTCAAGCCCGCTGGCAGGACCGGATGACATTAAACGCATATCATTGGCGATGCGGGTGAACGTCACCGCGCAAGAGCGCAATGAACCGCTGAATGCGGCGAAATCCGCCATGGATTGCATGGATTCAAACAGGTTGTTGGAAAGGGTGAGCTGTTTGCCGGTTATCTCTGAAAGCTCTTTCACCATGCGGTGGGCGTACTCGGGGTGGGCATTCAGACCGGAACCGGCAGCCGTTCCGCCAATACCCAACCGGAATAATCCCTCCGCGGCCTGAAGCATACGTTCACGGTCACGGCGGATGGCTTCGGCGTAGGCAGCAAATTCCTGCCCCAGCCGCACGGGCACAGCATCCTGCA
>CAYQTY010000217.1:0-6105 GCA_964420535.1 uncultured Leptolinea sp.
CAAAATCACAGGGGTACGGGTTGTTACAGATGATGGCAGCCTTGTATAAGCCCAGGCTCTGGAATTGATAATGCCCGATGCCTTCGCGCATTACCCCGGTTGCCGGGTCAAACAACGGCTGGCCGTCAATACGGTGGTTCATGTGATATGCCACGTCAATCGCTGCCAGGGCTTTTTCGATGGTATTGATCTCCGGCGGGAATATGGCGTTCTCCGGGATCTTTCTTCCAATGCAGATCAATGTGACCGGCCGGTAAGTGCGCGCGATGAGTTTAAAACTGTCCAGCCATGCCTGCTGAAGGTACCACTTTCCGGGGACCGGATTCGATATTCCGTGGCTTTCAAGGATCTGATAGGCTGTTGTTCTTAAGCTCCCCATCCCCGAGACTATGGATAAAATGGTTTCACCGTTAACTTCCGCGTTGGGCGTTATAGCAACAAATTGTGTCAAGTCCACCTGCCATTTCACGAGATTTGAAATACCAGGGGTTTATCCCCCTTTCATTATTATCGCACAGAAACTATATCCGTTTTGTAAAAATAAAATTAAATCAGGTTCAGCGCAAACCACAAATGAAAATAAGAATTTTGCGCGGCACGTAAGCGACAGGGAACCCGGGCCGGGGATCTTTAATGCCGAAGGTTTCCAGGATCTCAAACGCTTTGGCTTCCAAACTCCCCATTCCATCCAAGACCGATAGAATCGGTCTCGCCATTTACTTCCGCGCCTTCGGTTTTCACTATAAATTGGGTCAAAATTTTTACCGGCCATTTCAAGAGATTTGAAACACCAGGGAAAATATGCCCATTTCCGTCATTATGGTATTAAATAAATAATCGTCCAAAAAGGATGGACGGGAAATTGACATAAGGAAGTGGCACTCAAGACATTTTGACGTGGTGGGATCCAATTGCGATCCCACCTTAGAGGTTGTCCCGTGCGCGTCACCCGGCGAGTATCTGGTTGACGATCTCTAATGGCATGAACGTGCGTTTTGTGATCTCTTCCGCGCTTAAACCTTCTTTGTGCATGCGTTCGATCACACAATTCATGGGCTCGCCAATCTCGATGATGTGACCATCCAGATCATAAAATCGGGCTACACGCTGACCCCAGGGCTGTTCCACCATTGTATGAATGAATTCAACTCCGGCTTCCTTTACTTTGGCGAACACCTCATCCAGCGCGGCGGTTTCAAAGTACAGCTCGGCGGCCATTTTTTTGGCCGGCACAGTTTCGGGCGCTTTTCCGCCAAACACTACCTGCCCGGCGTGGTCCTGCTGCCAGAGGGCAAACCCGCCTTTGTAGCCCACATTCGGCCCGTGGTCCATTAGCACCTGCTGGTTAAGGACTTCTTCGTAAAACCGGCGGGAAGCGGCCATATCAGCCACAAATAAAACAGATGAGACAAGATTGATTTCCATAGGATTTCCTCCAGAGATGTAGTTACCCCGATTATCTCCGTTTACCTCCGGTCTCGATATCCCCCGATTGCGGATGGCTATACCGGGCTTGCTATTTAAAGGGGTTCCACCGGAACACACAGATCAAAAACATATTTACTGGCCGGGTCCACATCCGGCGCGTTGTAATAGATTTCATAGGGCGGCAGGTCAGTCATCAAAAATCCGCTGTCCGGCAGCCAGTCACGGTACAACGCGCGGTATGCCGGCAATATCTCTTCTGTATCCACATTCAGGCGGCAGACGGCACACTGGTGCGCCGGCATATCCAGAATGCCAGCGCGGGTATCTTTCACAATGGCAGCGGGGATGGTCAGGCCGGCGTAGTACCGGCAGCGGCGTATGTCTGTGATCTGCGGGTCGTCATACGAAATAGCAATCAGGGACGACTCACGCGGGTTCAGTCCCCTGCCCTGCGCCCAGTGAAACATCTTTAACCAGGCTTGCTTCACTCCCTCGGGGCTGTAACCGGCGTTGGATTTGAACACCGCGAGGTGAAGCGCCGGCATTGGCTGGATGCGTATCGCAGGCAGAACGAATGGCTCCTCAGGCGCCGGTGGACGAGCCGTCACCCAGGATGCCGGCCTGCCTGCCTCGCGGCCCAGGCGGGCATAGTCGCCCGCGGGGATACCGAAATAACGTTTGAACGCGCGGGCAAAGGCCGACGCGCTGGAGTAACCGCAGGTGAAGGCGATCTCCGTTATGCTGACAGTCGGCGACTTGATCAGAAAATTTGCCGCCCGTTCCAGGCGGATGCGGGTGAGAAAATTTTGCGGGGTTTCACCGGTCATGGCGGTAAAAATGCGGTGGAAATGAAAGGGTGAAAAACCGGCTTCCCGCGACGCAGATTCAAGGTCAACATCACCGGAAATGTGGGCTTCCATAAACCGGATGGCTTTGTCCACCCGGTGAAGGTATTCTTCACGCCGGTTTGTAGGAGGAAAATCATTCACGGTATCCATGGAAGAAAATTTTATCGCAGGTTAGGCAGAATCTCCGGGGAATTAAATGGATGGATGGGAATCCGGCGCGAGGTGTGGGTTTGATGCCGGCGAGGGATTGTTTTCAAACAATTCAACGTATGGAAATGTGACTGACCTTCCCGGAGGTGGACGCTGTTCACCCCTACAGCCAAAATGATCGTCCAATAATGCTGCACGATATTACAATAGGGTGACTTCTAATTGAAAGGAAACCTGCCCCATGCATCCTGTTGCCAATGTCATCCGCGGGGCTGTCAACGCGGCCATACCGGAATTGGAATCCATCACGCCTGAAACCGCCAGACAAAAATCCGCGCCGTCGGAATGGTCAAAACAGGAAATTCTGGGTCACCTGATTGACTCTGCCTGCAACAACCACCAGCGCCTGGTACGCGGCGGGTACAACACCGCCATGGATTTTCCTCCGTACCAGCAGGAAAGATGGGTGGAAATTCAGGCTTACAATGACCGCGACTGGCGCGAATTAATTGATCTTTGGGCGGCTGTCAACCGGCACCTGTGCGCCATGATCGACCGCCTGACAGATGAACAGCTTGATAACCCGTGCGGTATAGGCCGCGCCGAACCTGTCACCCTGCGTTTTGTGGTGGACGATTACCCCCGTCACCTCAGTATGCATCTGACGGATATCATGAACGATAGAGGTGATTGACACATACCTCCAGCGGGGATACACTGTCTTTTAATATTTATTTAATCAAAATAAGGAGTGTGTTAAATGAGTGGATTCGCAGGTTTTGTCAGTTGGGCTGCCGGCCTCTGGATGGTGTATTTACTCTTCAAGAAGAAGGGCCTGCTGCATGGTATCCTTGGCCTGATCTTCATCATTTACCCGTTCATCTGGGGAATCATCCACTTCAAAGAGCAGGATATCAAAACCCCTATGACCGTGTGGATCATTGCCATCGTAATTGGTATCATTCTGGCCTTCTTTGGCAGCTCCAGTGGTATGGAATCCTCCTACCTCCTGTTGTTTGCCTGATCTGTTCCCTGAATGCAAAAACAGGCGTCCCTTTACCGGGACGCCTGTTTTAATATTTCGTGTCTGATTCTGTATTCCGCCAGTACTTGCCCCCACCCATCTCACGCCTCAGGTACGCCATATCGATCAGGTCCCGCCGCAGGCTGACAAAATCCTCGGCGTACACGGCCTTGAGCACCTCGTTGACCTCCACTTCATTGTACAGGCGTCCTTCTTCAAACAGGGTAGCCAGCCAGCGCAGTATCACCTGTGTCTTCCCGCGTTTTGACGGCAGACGGGTCAATTTCTTTCCTTCGGTGTAATCGCGCAGCACTTTTTCGTCGGCCGCGCTCCAGCCCAGCTCTCTGATCCACTCGTGATCCGAGTGTACCGGTTCAGGCTCGGGTTTGACTTTCTCTATGTTGTTCACCAGCCGTTTGAAGCGTTCCAATCCGGTTTCGTTCACGCGGTAAAAACGCTGGTTGCCCGCCATACGCAAGTTGACCAGACCATTCTCGCGCAGCTTTGCCAGGTGGTGTGAGACGGTGGGCTCACTCAGGTTGAGCAGGCCGGCGAGATCCGTCACTGTGTGTTCCTGTTCGTGCAGCACCCGAATGAGCGTGAGACGGCTGTCATCGGCCAGGGCTTTGAGCATTTCGAGGAGAGAGTTTTCGCTGTATTGTGTCACCATAAAATCCATCCTTTTATTAATAAAACCATCTATTTTGATATATATCTAATTTGATTCTAGTCTAATTAGAATTACCTGTCAACAGGCAATTCTGGTTGTTGACAGGAAAACTGCGCGCAGTCTGATGGTAGGCCGCTCGGATAGGTACCGCGTAACCGGCCATGACGGGTCACACCCGTGAACCGGGCGGTAAATGGCTGAAAAGTCATACCGGAAATTAGCCCTGAAGTATGCGACAATAATCAATAAAAGGCGTATTAATAGAGAGAAGTCAATCCACTATGAACACCGGGGTACGAATGGAAGATAAATCGATCTTGATCATAGGCGGCGGGATCGCCGGCCTTGCCGCGGGTGTGTACGGCCAGATGAACGGCTACCGTACCACCATCTTTGAAATGCACACCCTGCCGGGCGGTTTATGCACCTCATGGCAGCGCAAAGGGTATGTTTTTGATGGCTGTATCCACTGGCTGGTGGGCACCAATCCGAAATATGCCACTCATGGTATGTGGGAGGAGCTGGGCGCGCTAAAAGATGTGGAGATCGTCAACCACGGAGAGTTCACTTGCATCCAGAACACCGACGGGCGGGTTTTCCACATGTATTCCGATGTGGATAAACTGGAAAAACACATGCTGGAACTGGCACCGGTGGACGAAAAGGTGATCAAAGAATTCTGCGGGGCAATTCGCAGCATGGGTGGATTTGACCTGCCCATTGACGGCCCGAAAAATCCGTTGGAAGCTGTGAAAGGCGCGTTCGGAATGCTGCCGGTGGGTCCCACCTTTTTGAAATACGGCAAGATGAGCACTTCAAAGTTCGCCGAAAAGTTCAAAGATCCCTTCATGAAAACCGTTTGGGCTACCATGTTTGACATGCCGGACTTCCCCATGATCGGTCTTCTCTCCACGCTGGCGTGGCAAAATAAGAAAGATGCCGGCTACCCGATTGGCGGCAGCCTGCCTTTCGCTAAATCCATAGAAAAGCGCTACCGCGACCTGGGCGGAGAAATCTATTTCGGCACCCGTGTGGAACGCGTTATTGTCGAAAACAACAAAGCTGTGGGCGTTGAGTTGACGGACGGGCGTAAATTCCGCGCCGGGCGGGTCATCTCGGCGGCCGACGGTTTTGCCACGGTCAACAAGATGCTGGGCGGCCAGTACCGCGCCCCGTTGTTGGAAGAATACTTCCGCAAGAGCGAGATCTTCGAACCGCTGGTGATGGTCTCTCTGGGCGTGAAGCGATCTATGGCAGACCAGCCCCATGTGAATAATAAACTGCTGGAAAAACCGATCGTGATCGCCGGTGAAGAACGCAAATATATGCAGGTCAAGCATTACGCCTACGATCCCACGCTGGCGTCCGAAGGCAAGACCGTGGTGATGGCCATGTTCAGCACGCATTACGATTACTGGAAGAACCTGGCGGAAGACCCTGAACGCTATGACGCGGAGAAGAAACAAGCCGCGTTGACCGTCATCTCAGAGATCGACCGCTACCTGCCCGGCTTTGAAAAGGATGTGGAAGTGGTGGATGTGGCCACTCCCCTGACCACCGAACGTTATACCGGCAACTGGCAGGGGTCATTTGAAGGCTGGCGCCTGACGACAGAGAATATGGCCATGATGTTCAATGGCAAGTTCCCGCATACCCTGCCCGGGTTGGAAAACTTCTACATGGTTGGGCAGTGGGTGGAACCCGGCGGCGGACTGCCCACAGCGGGCATGTCCGGCCGGGCGATGATGCAAAAGATCTGCAGGGAAGACGGCAAGAAGTTCGTCACCCGACGGAATTAAGGCTTTCTCCTTTTTTGTTCAGAGGCTTCCATGCGGGAGCCTCTGATTATTTAATTTCGTAGGCGCGGGCCGCGCCCCGCCCTGTTCTGCCGGTCACATTCCGGTGGATGCGCTTGCGCGCCTGCCATACCAGGGCGGGTTTGTGTAGTGCACCCCAAAAGTTAGACAGAAATTAAGTAGAGATAA
>CAYQTY010000218.1:0-6088 GCA_964420535.1 uncultured Leptolinea sp.
ATCCTTGAAGAAGTGGGAAATAAAGTTTTGCGTGCGGCCAATGCCCGGGTGTGGAAAACGACGCAGCGCAGTCCATTGATTGAACCGGTCTCTCCCGCACGGATATCGGAAAAAAAAGTAAGGTCTTTACGCAAACAGGACAAGATCGTGGTCATCGGGTCGTCAACGGGTGGCCCGCGTGCGTTGAATACTGTTGTACCCATGTTGACCGCGGATATCCCCGCGGCGTTCATGATCATTCAACACATGCCTGCCGGTTTTACACGGTCCCTCTCTGAGCGATTGAATACAACATCTGAATTGTATGTAAAAGAAGCTTCTCCCGATGACAGGCTGGAAGTAGGAAAGATATTGCTGGCCCCCGGTGGATTTCATACCGTATTTGATGAAAATGAGAAAGTGACATTAAACCAGAACCCGACTGTTCACGGTGTTCGCCCCGCGGTAGATGTGACACTGCTTTCTCTGGCAAAAATTTACGGTAACCGGGTTGTTGCCGCGATTTTGACCGGGATGGGAAGCGACGGAACCAACGCGGCCATGCTGGTCCATAATTCCGGCGGTTGGGTCATCTCTGAAGCCGAAGAAACATGTGTTGTCTATGGAATGCCCCGGTCTGTTTATGAAGCTGGCGCGTCCAACGAAGTTGTACCTCTTGAAAAAGTGGCTGATGCGATACGGGCCGCAGTGGGAAAATAACCATGGAACTTGACGTCTACCAACGCATTAAAGCAGTAGTCAAAACCAATCTGGGAATTGATCTGGAGCATTATAAAGATGAGCAAATGCGCCGCAGATTGGACTCATGGCTGGTTCGTTCCGGTATGGCATCGTGGGATGATTACTTTGCGCGTCTCAAGGTAGACAAGGATGAACTACTAAAATTCCGGAATTACCTGACGATTAATGTCACAGAGTTTTATCGCGACACTGAACGGTGGAAGCACCTGCAGAGCACCATCTTTCCGTTGATCCTCAAAGACGCGGGGCCCCGTGGTCTGCGTGTCTGGAGCGCGGGGTGTTCCATTGGGGCTGAACCGTTTACCCTTGGCATGATCCTGGAAGAATTGACACCTACCCGCAAGCATTACATTTTGGGTACTGACCTGGATAAAGGCGCGGTTGCGCGGGCTATGTCTGGCGGCGCGTTTATAACGGAAGAAATCCGCGGTTTGTCACCGGCTCAGCGGGCGAATTACGTGCGGCCGGGTGGACCGCCATTTTACGTGGTTGAATCATTGATAAAGAAAATTACATTCCGTGAGCAAAACATGATCTCGGATACCTTTGAAAAGGATTTTGATCTGATTGTCTGCCGGAATGTTGTCATTTACTTTACAAGCGAAACGAAAGATATTCTTTACCGGAAATTTACCGGTGCGTTGCGGAAAGGTGGAATTTTGTTTATTGGCGGTACCGAGATCATCCCACACCCTCAGGACTTCGGTCTAAAGAGTGTTGGTATTTCGTTTTACCAGAAAATTTAAGATGGGAGAAACCCACTATGGCTAATGTGAAATTTATGAATCCCTTTGTCGAAGCCGCGGCCGAAGTGTTGGAAAAAGAAGTCAGCGCGAAGGTCGAACGGGGAACCTTGAGCCTGCAAAAATCATCGTTGACGTCCGACCAGATCACAGTACTGCTCAGCCTTGTAGGGCAAGTTCAGGGTGTGGTCTTGTACGGGTTGTCTATACAAACCGCGCTAAACCTGGTGTCGCGCATGATGGGGCAGGAATTTGCCGAATTTGACAATCTGGCTCAGAGCGGTATTGCCGAACTGGGTAATGTTATTACCGGAGCCGCGACCGTGAAACTTAGTAAAGAAGGATTTGACGCAGAAATTTCACCTCCCACCCTGGTTCAGGGCGAGGGAATTCAAATCTCAACATTGGATTTTCCGCGCGTTGTTGTTCAATTAAAAACAGAATTGGGTGATATCACGGTTCATCTTGCGCTTCGGGAAAGTCCTCCGGGCAGCGAGTCTGGTAAGAACTACGTTCCCATTGCCATTCAAATGTAGGTTGAGAGGAGTATAAGATGAAAGTTCAATATCTGATTCCCTTTGTGGAAGCAGCATATGAAGTTTTGAAGGCTGAAGTGAATATTCCTCTGGAACGCGGTGATCTGTCACTGGATAAGGGCGCCTACATCACAGATGATGTAACCGTGATCATCAGTCTGGTGGGTGATATTGAAGGGATCGTTTTCTTCGGTTTCAGTAATGAAGCGGCTTTGAATATCGCTTCCGGCATGTTGGGTGAAAATCTGGATGAGATGAACGGCCTCGCACAGAGCGGTATCGCCGAACTGGGTAATGTAATCACCGGCCGGGCCAGTGTCAAGCTTTCCAAGAATGGCTTCCAGTCGACCATCTCACCCCCTACAATGCTTCTGGGTAAAGGCGCCACGATATCCACATTGGATTTTCCCCGGGTGGTTGTGCCGTTGACCAGCAAGATCGGGCGTATCTCCATTCACCTGGCACTGCGAGAAGCTTCACGGCAGGGCGCCAACGCGGCGTTGTTGAAAGTTCCGGAAGCACCGGGCGTAAAAAACAAGGAATAAGAATTCTTACTATTGAAATGCAGAAAAACCGGCGATTGACAGTGATTAATGCATTTCGCAATCCATTCGGATTTTTCTCGATTGACCAGGCAAATTTTTAAGGAGAATGATCATGAAAGAGCCGGAAAACGAAAAATCTGAACATGATGAAAAGGTCAAAATTGACCACGATCTTTTGAACGCCACTTTGAACTCGTGGTTTATGCCCGGGACAACCGGTAATTTGATCGATGCCCGCCAAAAAAAGGCGAGGCAGGAAAAAGAAAAAACGCCCCTCGTTATTTATCTGGGTGATGGAAAAAAGTCAGGATCCGACTAACTTCGTTTGAGGTTTTCATGGCACATGTAGTGGCATTGAGCAATCAAAAAGGTGGAGTTGCCAAAACCACCACAACGATCTCTCTGGGAGCCAGTCTTTCCGGGATGGGCAGGCGAGTGCTGCTTGTTGACCTTGACCCGCAGTCCAACCTGTCATTATCCCTTGGCCACCATGATGACGCTCCAGGCGACACCATTAGCGACGCGCTGGAAACAGCATTGAATCCGCGAAAAGTTGCCTGGAATGAGTTGATACGGCACACATCGCTGGAAAACCTGGATATCGTCCCGTCTGATGCCCGGTTGTGGACTGTGGAACGCTTGATCACCGAAAAACACGGGTATGAATACGAACTGAAAACCCTGCTGGAGCGGTGGCAGGAGACGTACGATTATATTTTGATCGATTGCTCACCGTCACTTGGCCCGTTGACAGTTATGGCGTTAACAGCAGCCAACCGGGTGGTCATCCCTATTCAGACAGAATTTCTGGCAGTGGTCGGGCTCGTGCGCCTGATTGAAACAATAGATGCGGTAAAGGAACATACCAATCCCCACCTGGAATTCAACCTGCTCGCGGTTATGTATGATCAACGCAATGGAATTTGCCGGGACGTGTTGACAAAACTTCAGGAGAATTTTTCCGCCCGATTGTTTTCAACCGTAATTGGCGTGGATACCCGATTGAAAGAGTGTGTGGCCGTGGGGCAGCCGATCACGCAATATGATCCCCGTACCCGGGCCACCCAGCAATACGGTATGCTGGCAGACGAACTGGAAAGAACTATTGACCGGAAACAGGAGAGTGGATGAACAAAAAGTCACGCATAAAAACAACGCTCGATAACCTTTTTACCGGAGGGAAACTCCCCGCCGAAGAAAAGCCTCCTGTGCCCGCGGCCAAACCGCCGGTGGAAAAGAAGCCAGCCGTGCCGCGAAAAAAGGAATCGGTTGTAAAGCCGGCTGCCGCAATAGAAAAACCGGTTGTGAAACCGAAACCGGAAAAAAAGGTTGAGCCGGAAATAACGGTCTCCGCGGCAGCCGAAGTATCGGCAATTAAGCCGGAGATTTTATTTACAGAAACTCAGCCGGTTCAAAAGCCGGATGATTCACTGGCTATGGAAAAAGCGCCAGAACCTGCGCAAATTGAGAAACCCGCACCAGCCCCGGTTCAGGAAAAGAAAAAGATGGACGAAGATAAAGTACTGGAACTTGCCCGCACGATTGACCAGGCTTCGGATTCACAATCCCTGGAAGAAGAACATCTGGTGATCTTTTCTCTGGGGAAAGAACTGTACGGCGTGACCATTCACGCGGTTGAAAGCATCATCAAACTCCAGGCGATTACGCAGGTTCCCAGAACTGCCGGGTTTATTTTAGGCGTCACCAACCTGCGCGGCACTGTGGTGCCCGTGTTGGATCTACGCATCCGGTTCAATCTTGCTCATAATGAAAACACGGCAAATACCCGGATCGTTATTGTCAATTCAGAAGGTTCCAAAGTAGGCATAGTCGTAGACGAGGTCACAGAGGTGTTAAAGGTATCGCGGAACACAATACAGCCTCCACCTCCAATGTCAACCACCATTGAATCAGCTTTTATAAGTGGCATCGCACGCATTGATGACCGTCTCGTAATTTTGTTGGATCTCGAGAAAGTTCTGGCCTCCTCCAGCCGTCAGCATAACCGCTGACCGCCCGGAAAGCCATACTTTCATCGACTTAACCTGACAAGGAGAAAAAATGAACGTCATCGATAATTTGAAAATCCGGACCAAACTAATTGGGAGTTTTACGATACTAGATATCGCGATGGTTTTAATTGCCATTCTGGGCGCCACAGGCCTAATGACTGTGGCCCAATATAGCGAGCAGATGTATAACGAACAACTTCTACCCATCGAATCGTTGGGAAAAGTTCAGGGGTTTATGTTTAATATCCGGGGTGACTATTACAAGGTCATGGCTGTTCAGGCGGAGAAGGAACAGTATTTCAAAGAGATCAAAGAGAAATTCTCATCCATTGATGGCTTGATGACTTCGTACAAGGCGTCTATGGGAACCTCTGACAGAGAAAAGGCAGCTGCTGAAGCGTATGACGCGGCCATCGCTGAATTCAGGGCATCGTTGGAAGACTACGAAGCAAAAATGAATTCAGGCGATGTGGAAGGCGGTATGGCATTGATCAGCGGGGACGGCCGCGTAGTTGTAGCCCGCACCGCGCTGGGAGATTCTCTGGATGTCCTTCTCGCGCTTAATGATGAAAAGGCATCTAACCTGAAGAAAGAATCCATCGAGATCCGTGACAGCCGTACCGCGTTAATGGTAGGTCTGGGAATTTTCGGACTAATTCTGGCAATAGTAATTACTGTATTGATCAGCCTGTCAATTTCCCGCCCCGCCAATTCAACGTCAAAATTCGCCCGGGCTATGGCGAAAGGTGACCTTCTGCGAAATGCTGATCCAAGGGAAATGGCCCGTCTGAGTGCCCGAAAAGATGAAATGGGTGATATTTCCCGGTCTATGCGCGAATTGGTAGAGTACATGCAGGGAATGGGCACGCTGGCTGAAATGATAGCTAATAATGACCTGTCTATGAATATTGACCCAAAATCCGATCAGGATGAACTGGGGAACGCATTCAAGAAGATGGTCGAAGGACTGCGATTAGCGATCAGTCAGGTCGCGGAAAACGCGTCATCTGTTGGCACAGCTTCCAAGCAACTGGCGGATGTTGCCGGCCAGGCCGGGCAGGTGACGGACCAGATCGCCGCCACCATTCAAGAAGTGGCCAAAGGTACCACCACCCAGAATGAGAGTATCTCAAAGACTGCTTCTTCTGTAGAGCAGATGTCACGCGCGATCGACGGCGTGGCGCACGGCGCTCAGGAACAAGCGGCGGCAGTCGGCCGCGCCAGCGAAATCACCGCGATGATCAATAATTCGATCCAGCAGGTGGCAGCCAACGCGCATTCGGTTACCGAGGGCTCACGGTTGGCTTCCGAGGCATCACGAAGCGGCGGTAAAGTGGTGGACGATACCATCAAGGGCATGGAAGTCATCAAAGATAAGGTCGGCCTATCTGCCGAGAAAGTACGCGAGATGGGTTCCCGCAGTGAACAGATCGGCGCGATTGTGGAAACTATTGACGATATCGCCTCGCAGACCAACCTGCTGGCTTTGAATGCTGCCATCGAAGCGGCAC
>CAYQTY010000219.1:0-6073 GCA_964420535.1 uncultured Leptolinea sp.
GCTCGAAAGACAGGACGTCGGTCGGCTCGTCGCGGGAGCGGTACTGGCGGTTGAACACCTCGTCAAACTCGGGCATCGCCGGATTGGTTACATTAACGGACCTCACGGGTGGGCTTCTTCACGTGACCGGTTCCTGGGTTACAAAGATGTTCTCGAAAAGCATGGGATACCGTTTGATCCTGAACTGGTACAGGTGGGCAACTGGGAAGTGCAAAGCGGAAATCAGGCTGCCTGCCATTTAATGCAAATCGCTGACCGACCGACGGCTATATTCGCCGCGAATGACCTGATGGCTCTCGGCGCGATTTACGGAATACAAAAATCCGGGTTCAAAGTTCCGGAAGATGTAGCTGTTGTTGGATATGACGATCAGGATTTTGCCGGGTTTTCGAATCCAACCATAACAACCGTCCGTTCACCGGCGTTCGAAATGGGAAAAATGGCGGCGAAATTGATCCTGGATCGTTTGGAAAATCCAGCAGAAAAGCTGGACCCGATAAAAGTGCCGGGAACGCTGGTGATCCGTGAGTCATGTGGTTCAAACAAAACCGCACTACCGTCAGAACACTACATCAGTCACACTCTGCCGCCTGAATCGTTAATCCAGAAATGGAAAGGCAAGAACAAGCACGAGTAATGTGTTTGTCACCCCAAAGCCGGATCTATGGTCAGAACACCCGGTCTGGCGGGTTAGCGAAGTTTTTGAAAAAATACCCCTTACGATCCTCTATCGATCGATATAGGAGAGGTTCATGTTCTCATCTGGCAATTCCGCAGGGCACGGCCCTGTTAGTACTCAATACAGCCAATATGCTCAACTTCACACACTCCCGTTTTTAGGAGCGGAAATTGTTGGGGGTTTCTGGGCGAAGAAAAAGGAAGTCAACCGCACCGTCAGCTTAAGGTTTGCCTATGATATGCTGGAGAAATCCGGCAACCTGGACAATATGCGTATAGCGGCTGGCCTAATAAAAGGACATTACCGGGGATATGTGTTTATTGACTCGGATATTTATAAATGGTTGGAAGCCACTGCCTGGGAAATGGGAAGGACCAATGATGTGGGTTTAATGGAACTGGTCAACAAGACAATAGACCTGATCACTCTTACCCAACGGTCGGATGGATATCTGAACAGTTATACACAGACCCGTGAAGAACCGGTTCCCTGGGCTGATTTAGATATGGGGCATGAGCTTTATTGTGCCGGTCATCTATTTCAGGCTGGCGTAGCATTTCAGAGGGCCATGGGCGATGACCGGTTGTTGAATGTTTCCTGTAAATTTGCTGATCTGATACACAAAACATTCATTACAGATAAACACCCGGGAGCCTGCGGACACCCGGAAGTTGAAATGGCTCTTGTAGAACTATACCGTTCCACCGGTAATAAAAACTATCTGGATATTGCGGATCATTTCATTGAACAGCGCGGACATAGCGTGATGAAGGGCCATCGTTCGTACGGCCCGGAATATCACCAGGATCATGTCCGGGTTCGGGATGCGAAGGAAGCTGCCGGGCATGCCGTAAGGCAGCTTTACCTTGCTTCCGGCGCGACAGATGTTTACCTGGAAAGAGGCGACCACGAATTGCTGGATGCCATGCAGCGGCTTTCAAAAGACATCCGGTCAAATAAGATGTACATCACCGGAGGAATTGGTTCGCGGTTTGACGGTGAAGCGTTTGGGGACCCGTATGAATTGCCCACGGATCAATGTTATTGTGAAACGTGCGCGGCGATCGCCAGCTTTATGTGGAACTGGCGGATGTTGCTGATCACCGGTGAAGGATTATATGCCGATGAAATGGAGCGCGCGCTTTACAACAGCATCCTTTCCAGCCCGGCTCTTGATGGAAAGCATTACTTCTATATCAATCCATTGATGCTGCGAGAGGCCAAAGACCTGCGTCTCTCCACAGACCTTCCGCCGAGTGAAGTGTTCATCCCGGTAAGCCGCCCTGAATGGCATGATTGTGCCTGTTGCCCGCCCAACGTGATGCGTGTTTTTGCTTCGCTTTCGAGCTATCTGGCGACATATGATGAAACCGGCGTCCAAATTCACCATTACGCTTCTTCTAACATTCGGGCATCAGGCGACAGGGGTAACAAAGCTTCGATAAAGATGGAGACAGGGTATCCATGGGAAGGAAATATCCGGTTAACCATTGACGATACCGGATCAGAGGCCTGGCGTCTGGCTCTTCGCGTTCCGCATTGGGCGAGAACCTATTCTATTAAGGTCAATGGTGAACTACTTCATATTCCTATTCTGGAGCGTGGGTATATTCATATTGAACGTGTCTGGCAGAAAAATGATACTGTTGAGCTGGACCTGGATATGCAGGCGAACTTTGTGCTTCCAAATCCAAGGATTGATGCCACACGCGGGTGCCTGGCCATTCAGCGCGGACCGGTCATCTACTGCCTGGAAGATCAGGATCAATTGATCCATGGCCGTTTGTTGGATGTGGAAATTGATCAACAAAAACCATTGATAGCAACCTGGAAAGAAGATTTACTGGATGGTGTGGTGTCAATTGAAGCAGCCGGCCAATTTACAGATGATGTCGAATGGCAGGAGAACTTGTACCTTCCGACCGGTACGCCGGTTCACAGAAAAATTTACAAAACCCGGTTGACGGCTGTGCCTTACTTCGCCTGGGGAAACCGGACCATTGGTGGTATGCGCGTATGGATACCGGTAAAAATGGATTGACGTGGAAAAGGACTGGAAGATGATCGAATTCACACGAGAAGACAACCGCCTGACCTGTCAGCGTGAAAATGAAATTGTGGTCCTTGAACCCTGGGGCCCGGATGGGATCCGGGTGCGTGCCAGTATGGGCCGGACAATAGCTCCCGGGTTATTCAGTGCATTAATAGACCAGAAAAATAACAAGCCTGAGATCATTTTTGATAATCAGTCTGCCAGTTTGCGGAATGGCGATCTGATCGCCTGCATGGATGAAAAAGGCCTCCTGCGATTTTCATCCGTATCCAGGGGGACAGAATTACTGGCGGAGCAACCGGTCCATCATATCTCCATCCCCGCGCGGGTCTATAAATCCCTGCAGGGCAACCTCTTCCACCTTGATTGCAATTTCAAGGCGTATGATGACGAGAAGTTATTCGGCCTTGGTCAACACCAACATGGAAAACTAAACCAGAAGGGGTGTGTGATCGAGCTCATTCAACGAAATTCCGAGATCGCAATCCCATTTATGGTCTCCAGCCGGGGATATGGTTTTTTGTGGAATAACCCGGCTATTGGACGGGTTGAGCTGGGAAGCTCTTCGACACGCTGGGTGGCCGAAGCAGCCCCGCAAATCGATTACTGGGTAACCACCGGCAAAGATTCCGCGGAGATATTGTCTCATTACGCGGAAGTGACCGGTCACGCGCCTGAATACCCGGAATGGGCATCCGGCTTCTGGCAGAGCAAGCTGCGGTATTCAAGTCAGGATGAATTGGAAGCGACGGCCAGAGAATACGTCAGCCGCGGACTTCCGCTATCGGTAATAGTCATAGATTTCTTCCACTGGACCCGCCAGGGCGACTGGCAATTTGACCAGCAATACTGGCCTGACCCGGCCGGAATGGTCAAACGGCTGGAAAAATTGGGTGTCAGGGTAATGGTATCGGTCTGGCCCACGGTCAACATACTGTCAAAGAATTTCCCGGAGATGTGGCGAAAGAATTTCATCATCCGGAACAAACAGGGCGCCGCGGCGCAAATGTACTTTGTGGACAACAAAGCAGAAGATGGAGTCTACGTCCATTATTATGACTCAACCCACCCCGGAGCCCGTGAATTCATCTGGGGTCAGGTGAAAGAGAATTATTTTAAACACGGCCTGAAAATTTACTGGCTGGATGCCTGTGAACCGGAGATGCTGCCGTTCCATCCGGAAAACCTGTTGTTTGACGCGGGTGACGGTCTGGCGGTTGCCAATATCTACCCGCTTGAGAATGTGCGCGGCTTTTATTATGGCATGATGGCGGAAGGTGAACAGAATCCGTTCTTCCTGTGCCGGTCTGCCTGGGCGGGAAGTCAACGCTATGGCGCGGCTGTGTGGTCTGGCGATATTTATTCCACCTTTGACGCACTTCGCGCCCAGGTACGGGCAGGATTGAATATGGCGATGAGCGGCATCCCCTGGTGGACAACGGACATAGGCGGGTTCAGGGGAGGAAATCCGGATGACCCGGTATTCCGGCAATTAATGGTCCGGTGGTTTCAGTACGCCGTATTCTGTCCGTTATTCCGCAATCATGGGCACCGCCAGCCGAATACCAGTGATTTTAATGGCGCCCCAAACGAGGTCTGGTCGTTTGGGGATGAAGCCTACGGGATCATCAAGGATTACATGAACCTGCGGGAAGGGTTGCGCCCTTATGTGAACAAACACATGAAGCAGGCATCGTCAGCAGGTTTGCCTCTTATGCGGCCTCTGTTTGTAGATTTTCCCTCTGATCCGGCATGTTTTGATGTGGAGGACGAGTTCATGTTCGGCCCCGATTACCTGGTAGCTCCGGTTGTGGATCAAGACAGTACTTCCCGAACGGTTTACCTTCCCTCCGGTGATTGCTGGACAAATGCATGGACCGGTGAAACCTTTGAAGGCGGCCGCCAGGTGATTGTCAACGCGCCGCTGGCGGTCATCCCTGTTTTTACCCGCGGAAATGCAAAATTGCCAACCGAAAATCTGACCCTGATTCAGTGAGACATGCCTGATGACGACGGCAATTTCTGAAATAAAACATAAAAATATAGACGCCATCAAAATGGAAAGCCAGTCCATCACAGTGACGATGTTACCCGGGAGCGGCGCGAAAATTCAAAGTATTTTTGATAAAAAGACTGGCAAAGAGATCCTTTTCCAATCAAGCCGGCAGGATTTTCGGATGGCTGCCTACGGGGATCCATTCCCCCGGGGTGATATGAGCGGCTTCGATGAGGTTTTTCCGACCATTGACGAGTGTTTCTATCCATCCGGTCCATGGAAGGGCACATGGATCCCCGACCACGGCGAGGTTTGGGCGCTGCCCTGGGACTACCGGATCGAGGGTGACAGGGTTAATTTTTGTGTGTATGGTATCAAGTTTCCCTACCGGATGGAAAAGACGGTCGAGTTCCTACGGGATGACTGCTTCCGGATGTCATACCGGGTTAAAAACCTGTCCTGTTTCGACCTGTATTCCATCTGGTGCCCGCATCCCTTCTTCAAGGTGGATGAACCGTCGGCTCATGTCGTTCTTCCGCCTTCGGTGAAAGAGGTCATTTCCACCTGCCCGTTGGATAATAAACTAGGAGCCTACGGGAGCATCCATACCTGGCCTGTCACATATATGGAGGATGAGTCTCCTTATGACATATCCGATGTAAAAGATCCTCCCTATCCGGAAAAGTGTGAAAAGTTCTATGCTGTGCAAACTCCCGAAGAAGGGTGGTGCGCTCTCCATAATATAAAAACTGGTTACACGGTGGGTCTATCCTATCCGGTTGAGAAGCTGCCTTATCTGGGAGTCTGGGAAGGGATCATTGACGGCACGTATGTCACCGCTCTCGAACCGGTGACAGGCGCTCTGGATAGGCTGGACCTGGCTATTTTGGCTGGAAAAGCCGGGTTGATACAGGCCGGTTCATCTGTGGAGTGGTACCTGAACATAACACTGGGGTATACCGGTGATATCCAATCGATTACTCCGGATGGACTGATCATATCCACAAGTCCGGCTACCTGACTGTAACCGGCAACCCATCAGTAACCTGTAATTTTGTAAAGACCACGCCCACTGTGGTCTTTTTCATCTTAACCTCACGCAGTGGATCTATCCGCCTGAGACTGACAAGATATCCGGGGGCAACGGCACCTTTTTTCATGTTCACAAGAAGGTCTGTCCCTCCTGCGATGATCCTGGCCTTACCTTTCAACTCCGAAAACAACAGGAGTGCTTCCCGCAGGCTCTTTGGCTCTTCGTAATCAAATTTAGGCAGCAATAGCATTCATAACCTCCTCATGATGTTAAAAAAAATAACCAATAATCAAATCACAATGACCAATGAAA
>CAYQTY010000220.1:0-6072 GCA_964420535.1 uncultured Leptolinea sp.
ATGGCAATGTGACTACCGGCGGATTTGACAATCTGCAATCCGGTGATTCATTGGTCAACCCTGCGCCTGTCGAAACGTCATATAAGTCCGGCGATAAAGTTGATGGATTGGTGGTGGAGATCAATGGAAATATGCTGGTCAAAGCCAACGGCACCCGCATCCCGCAGTTCTACGCCAATGTTTTTGACGAAAACGGAGAACTGAAATGGAGCGCCAACCTTCAAGGGGACAAACTCGCCGGGTTGGAAAACCAGCTTCACATGATGGTCCGCCTGTGGGGCACGTATCAACAGGCAAAGAATATGCCCGAGATCATTGTCGACCGTTTTGAACGGGTTGACCCTTCAGAGAAGATCGGTGTATGGCAGGGATCCATAGATGCCAACAGCGTGGACGGGAAGAATGCCTTCGTGCTCACCGCTCTCGATGGGACGAAATACATCCTCAGAAGTTCGCTGCGCCTGCCGCCGCAAGCATTCGAAAACAACGACCAGAATGCCGGTGGATTGAACACCGTGGAAGGTGTACTGCTGCCGGAGAAAATGGGTGGGTATCCCGTGATCCGTGATGTGATGAGAATGAACGGACGTCCGCAGGGTGATACTCAACCGCAGTCCACACAAATGATGGAGATCGGTCCGGATGAGAGTGTGCTGGACCTGGTCAGCGGACAGGTGAATATTACCTCCGCCCGGCTGGTATACCTCTTGATGGATTTTGCCGGTGGACATTTGCCCGAAGACCACCCCGCCCGCACGCTGCAACCGTTGTGGGAATTCTCCGGAACACTGCAGGACGGACGCACAGTCAGCCTCTTTGTGCAGGCGGTGGATGAAAGATACTTGAAGTAAAGAACAGCCTGGAATACACAGGATTCGGGTCTCCTTTCTGGCAGTAAAACAAGGAAGGGGACCCGTCTTTCTGGTACAATTACAGCCTTCAAATGAACAAAAACCGGTCAATTTCTTCCTGATTTTGCCGGAAATAATAAAAAAATCGTGATATAATCTGCGTTCGCGCCGGTTACCTGCAAATGACGGCGACGTGGAAATGGCAATTTCTTGGAAGGAATAATTACAATGAGCGACCTGTTAAATGCCGTTGAGGCCCCGGTTAATCCTAATATCCCCGAACTGCGAGCCGGCGATACCGTTTCGGTTCACGTAAAAATCAAAGAAGGCACCCGCGAACGTATCCAGGAATTCAAGGGTACTGTTCTGTATGTCAAAAACAACGGAACCAACTCCACCTTCACCGTGCGCCGCATGGCCAGCAACGGTATCGGTGTGGAGCGCTCTTTCCTCACCCGCTCACCCCGCATCGACAAAGTGGTTGTGGAACGTCACAATGTTGTCCGCCGCGCCCGCCTGTACTTCCTGCGCGGCCGCACGGGTAAATCCGCCCGTCTTAAACAGAAGTTTTCCTAGTTTCACCCCTAATTTGATCTTTCCGGGTGCAGCCTACGCCGAGGTTGCACCCCTTTTGCTATAACGGACAGGAGACGCTTTCATGACCAAACCCCGCATCGGTGTGACCATCAGCGCGGACGAATCCCGGGACCGCACCAAAGAACTCCGTCTTAAAGAAGCCTATTTTGCCAGCGTTGAAAAAGCCGGCGGCGAACCCGTTGCCTTCCCTATGGATACACTGGTGGAAAATTTGGCTGAGGTGGTTTCCGACTTCAGGGGCATCCTTTTGACCGGCGGCGCGGATATTGACCCTGAATTGTTCCATGGGGAACCGCACCCGAAAGTGTACGGGGTTGACCCCACCCGCGATGCCATCGAGATCGCCCTTGCGAATTACTGCGCGGATAACAAAATCCCGCTGCTGGGTATCTGCCGCGGATTGCAAGTAATCAATGTCGCGCTGGGCGGTACGCTATACACCGATATTACCGACCAACTCCCCGGAGCGTTGAAGCACCCCTGCTACCCTGACTACGCCCGCGACTACCTTGCCCATAATGTAATGATCAAATTAAACACCCACCTGACCGCCATCACCGGCCAAACCCAGATGAAGGTCAACAGCCTGCACCACCAGGGCATTAAAGATCTGGCTCCGGATCTGACCATGTGTGCCATGTCCCCTGATGGAGTGGTGGAAGGTGTGGAGTTCATGTTCCACCCGTTTTTCCTGGGCGTGCAGTGGCACCCGGAGTGCCTGCCGGATTCCGCCCCCAACCAGGCGATATTCTCCGCGTTTGTGCGGGCGGCCACCCCGGAGGAATAGCCTGTGACCGGCGGACGCAAGATCGGGATATTTGACTCAGGCGTCGGGGGACTATCGGTCCTCCGCCAACTGACCGGTCTACTGCCGGCGCATTCCATCGTATACGTGGCCGATCAGGCGCATGTTCCGTATGGCTCCCGAACATTGGAAGAGGTGCAGGCGTTCTCATTTGAAATCACACGCTGGCTGTTGATGCAGCATTGCGGCGAGATCATTGTGGCCTGCAATACGGCATCGGCTGCGGCACTGCATGAATTACGGAAAGCCTACCCGCACATTCCGTTTGTGGGAATGGAACCAGCCGTCAAACCGGCAGCGGAACAGACCCATACCGGCGTGGTGGGAGTGATTGCCACACCGGCCACATTCCAGGGGGCATTGTACGCGTCGGTGGTCGAACGCTTTGCCAGCGGCGTCACCGTGCTGGAAGATACCTGCCCGGGACTGGTGGAGCAGATCGAAGCCGGCAATCTGGATGGCGCTGAAACCCGCCGCATCCTTGAAAAAGCTTTATTCCCCATGCTGGAAAAAGGCATTGATACCATTGTAATGGGCTGTACACACTTTCCGTTTGTCATTCCATTGATCCAGAAGATCACCGGCCCGAACGTGCGGGTGATCGATCCCGCACCGGCTGTCGCCCGACAGGCCGCGCGTGTACTACCGGAAATCCTGCAACAACAGGAAGGCAGCCGGTCTATCCGTCTGTATACCACTGGCGATCCTGCCGGGCTCGAAAACCTGGCCCGAACCGCGGTCCATGAAACCTATACCATTCATACCATTGACTGGACCGCGGATAATCATTTGCCGCTATCCTGACTCCTTCCCGCATAACCCTGCTTTCCAAAAAAATCCGCTCTGGTATACTTTTATTCATAGAAAGGATGGCCCTATGCCCCACACCGATTTGGATCTGGATCCTGTAACACACATCACCACCGACGCGATCGGGCAGCCCGGTCAACGCACGTTTTATATTCAGGCGTGGCAGGACCAGCGGGTGGTCACCCTTCTGGTGGAAAAAGTTCAGATCCAATCACTGGCCATCGGACTCGAACAATATCTGGAAGAAGTTGACGGCAAGTACCCCAACCTTCCGGATGCCAACGCGGATTACGATGAAACCAAAATGCATATCAATCCGCCGGTGGACCCGCTCTTCCGGGTGGGTGAGCTTGGATTGGCGTATGCCCCCGACCGGGATATGGTCATTCTGGTGGCGCGTGAGATTCTGGGGGACGAATTGGATCAGGAAGAAGCCAGCGTGGTACGCCTGTGGTGCACCCGCAGCCAGATTATGGCGCTGTGCGCCTGGGGTTTGGAAATAACAGGCCGCGGCCGACCGCTTTGCCCGCAATGCGGCTTGCCCATGGAACCTGAAGGCCATTTCTGCCCCAAGAAGAACGGCCATAAACATTAGAGTGAATGACGCAAACCCCGAATAACCAGACTGTACTGCTTGACCTTGAAACCGCCCCGTGCGATTTGACAGGCCAGTTTATTAACGGGTCCAATTACACATTCTTTATTACTTTAACGACTCCAGCCGGCGCGATGCAGGCGGTCTATAAACCGGTGCGCGGTGAAGCGCCGCTGTGGGACTTTCCGACCGGCAGCCTTTCGAAACGCGAGGTAGCCGCCTACCTGTTGAGTGAAGCCCTGGGCTGGCATATCGTCCCGCCGACGGTGTTTCGCCGTAAAGGACTGCCGTTTGGCAAGGGTTCGGTCCAGCAGTTTATAAACCACGACCCGGAACACCACTATTTCAACCTGCTTCCGGAAGAGAAGGAACTGCTGCGCCCGGTGGTATTGTTTGACCTGCTGATCAATAATGCTGACCGCAAGGGAAGTCACATTTTGTGGTCGGAAGATAAACGGTTGTATTGTATCGATCACGGGGTATGCTTTCATACCGAAGATAAACTGCGAACTGTCATCTGGGATTTTGCCGGGCAGCCAATACCAGTGGATCTACTGGATGATCTGGCCCGGCTGACCGGGATGCTGCAACCGGGTCAACCGGTGTTCGAAAACCTTTCTCACTATCTGCAGAAGGGGGAGATCAAGGCTGTCGCAAAGCGCGCTAAAGCCCTGCGTGCCGGGGGGAGTTTCCCGAACGCCGATAAAACCCGCCGCCAGTTTCCGTGGCCGCCTGTATAATTCCTCTATCTCCATTTTATTAAAGGCATACTTATGAGCACCCTATCAATCATCTTCGTCGGCTTCGGCAACGTAGGCAAAGCGCTGTACAAATTACTGGAACGTAAACGTGAAATTCTTGATGAGGTCTATGGCTTTGACTACAGGATTGTGGGTGTAGCGACCGGACGCCACGGCATGGCGCTGGATCCCATGGGATTACCAATGGACCGTGTGCTGGAAGCATTGGATTCCGGCGAATCGATCGCGGAATTCCACCGCGGACCTGCGGTCAAAGACGCCTTCGAGTTCATCCGCCAGAGTAACGCGGATGTGATGTTCGAGAACAGCCCGGTTAGCTACAAAGATGGCCAGCCGGCCATCGATCATATCCGCGAGGCGTTGGAGATGGGGATGCATGCCATCACCGCGAACAAGGGCCCTGTTGTCCACGCGTTCCAGGAATTGACAGCCCTGGGCGCGCAAAAGGGAAAGCGATTCCTGTTTGAATCCGCCGTCATGGACGGCGCGCCGATCTTTTCATTGTTCCGCGGGCCACTGCCTGCTATTGAACTACGCGGATTTAGCGGCATCCTCAATTCATGTACCAATCTTTTGATCGGATTGATGGAAGAAGAGAAGACCTTTGACGAAGCTGTTGCCTACGCGCAGTCCATCGGCATCACTGAAACCGATCCCTCCGGTGACATTGACGGTTGGGACGCGGCCATCAAAGTGGCAGCCATCTCCTCTGTTGTGATGGGAGTGCCCTTGAAACCGGCAGATGTGGAACGTGAAGGCATCCGCTCCATCACCCCGCAAATGATCCTCGAAGCCCGCGCGGCCGGCGAACGCTGGAAACTGGTGTGCACCGCCCGCCGTGACGAAAAAGGCGGTATTAAAGCCTGTGTCAAACCGCAGCGCGTTCGCCCCACCTCCCCCCTGTTTTCCATCAATGGAACCAGTTCTTTTGTGCAATTTGAAACCGACGTCCTCCCCGGCCTGGGTATCGTGGAAGGCGACCCCAGCCCCGATACCACAGCCTACGGCCTGCTGGCCGACCTCATCAACGCGGTGCGCGGCCAATGAGCGAAGCCTACCTGATAAGCGGTTGCCAGTTGCCGGCCGGCTCGTCACTTGACGCGCTGCTTCAGGGCGTGTTGAAAACCGGCGGTTTGAAGCCCAATCAGGTGAACGAGATCCATCTGTTCACCGACGAAGCCTCCGCCCTGTTCGAACGCAAACGTGAAACCATTTTCGGCGCGGTGATCCAGTGGCCGCTCATCCCGCACCTGGCGGTGAGCATACTATTCTCCGTCTGCCGCGCGCTGGAAAGCGGAGAAACTGCCGCCTGTGTTCTGGTGGAAAATTCCGCACAAATGTCCTGCGCCATTTTAATAGCCAATCCCTCTGCCGTCGGGCGGTTTAACCTCTCCCCGATAGTGACTCTGTCACACCGCTCCATCCATCCGGATGGCATTACGGATCTGGTGGATTGCTCCGAGAAACTGCTGATGTCCATTCCCAGAGAAGAACCGGATGCCGAAACCGACGCCCCTGACCTGCGTGTGGCGCCGAAGAAACCAGCCCGGCCGTGGCTGGCCGTCCACGGGAATACCGCGGCGGGCATTCCTTCCAGACGCAGGGATTCAGGCCAGCTCCCGCAGCAGCGGATGCGCGAGGTCGGCGCGATCC
>CAYQTY010000221.1:0-6028 GCA_964420535.1 uncultured Leptolinea sp.
CTAATCGGATTGACCGGGCATAGTAATCGCGGGCATCTGGCACGGGCGGCACTTTCCACAAAATTCACCGGGTGACGGCTTGTTCTGGCAGGATAGCGCCCGCGCGAAACTCATAGCCAGTGTGCGTTTACCCACACCGGCCGGACCGGTGAACAGGTACGCGTGCCGCACCCCGTCCGCGCGGATGTGTTCAGCGAGCAGATTGACTGCCCATTCGTGGCCCATCAGATTCCATGACATCGCATGGAATTCTACCCGATTCCTGCGGTACAATCACCCCGCCATGATAACCAATACTGACTTTCTTTCCGGATTAAATCCGCAGCAGAAACAGGCGGTCACCGCCCAACCCGGCCACATTCTTGTGCTGGCCGGCCCCGGTTCAGGCAAGACCCGCGTTCTCACCCACCGGATCGCTTACCTGATCACTGAGTTCCATTTGCCGCCCGATAACATCCTGGCGGTAACCTTTACCAACAAAGCCGCTCGTGTTATGGAAAGCCGGGTGGAAGACCTGCTGGGCGAAAAGCCGAGAGGTCTCTGGCTGGGGACGTTCCACGCCATCTGCGCGCGGATTTTGCGCCGTGAGGCAGACCACCTTCCCTTCGGGTCCAACTTCGTGATCTACGATGAAGATGACCAGCAAAGCCTGGTCAAAACCGCGCTTCGCGAACTCAATATTGACGAGAAGATGTACAAGGCGGCCAGTATCCGCGGGGTCATCTCAGCCGCCAAGAACAACATGCAGAAACCGGAAGACCTGACCTCGCGCACCTATCGCGAAGAGGTCAACCTGCGGGTGTACCAGCGTTATCAGGAATTGCTGCGCGCGAACAACGCGGTCGATTTTGACGACCTGCTGAACGAGGTAGTCAACCTGTTTGAGGCCAAACCGGAAGTCCGCGAGCGGTACAGCCGGCGGTTTGGCGAAGTGCTGGTAGACGAATTCCAGGACACCAACACCGCCCAGTACCAGATACTGCGTCACCTGGCTATCAGCGGGAACAGTATGTTCGTGGTGGGTGACGAAGATCAATCCATCTACCGCTGGCGCGGCGCCGATTACCGCAACGTGCAATCCTTTGAGCGTGACTACCCCGACTGCCAGAAGATCCTGCTGGAACAGAATTACCGCTCCACTCAGACCGTGCTGGATGCCGCCCGTGCAGTGATCGACCACAACATCAACCGCACCCCCAAACATTTATTTTCCGATAACGGCAAGGGCGAAAAGATCATCCTGAACGACCTGGTGGATGACAAGATGGAAGCCGATTTCGTGGCGGATACCATCCAGAAGAACATCAAAGCCAAACAGTGGAAGGGAAGCGATGTGGCGGTGATGTACCGCACCAACGCCCAGTCCCGCCTGCTGGAAGAGGCATTCCTGAAATCGAGCCTACCCTACCGGCTGGTTGGGGCGCAACGCTTCTATGGCCGTAAAGAGGTGAAAGACATCATCGCCTTTTTGCGATTGGTCTTTAATCCCAGCGATGAGGTCAGCCTCACGCGGGTGATCAACGTGCCCACGCGTGGCATTGGTGACAAGTCTGTGTCCACGTTGCAGCAGCACGCGCATAACCTGAAACTCTCAGCGGGTGACGTGCTGGCTGACCTGGGAAAACTGGGGCAACAGTCACAACATTTTTCCGCCTTCTCAGGTAGTACCGGCACAAAACTGGCGGATTTCGGTGCCATGCTTAACACCTGGCGCGAATCCAATGAAAAAGGCTTCCCGTTAACCCGCCTGTTCCAACAGATCATCGATGACATCCGCTATGAGGAATACATCGACGATGCTTCAGAAGAAGGCCATCAGCGCTGGGAGAACGTGCTCGAGCTTGGCAAGATCGCGACGGAATTCGATGACCGCGGCCTGGATGAATTCCTTCGCGAACGCCTCGTAGGAGCTGAAGGCACGGAGGCTCCCACCCTGTTGACCCTGCATGCGGCCAAAGGTCTTGAATTCCCTGTGGTGTTCATCACCGGTCTGGATGACGGTGTGTTGCCGCACAGCCGGTCGCTGGAAGACCCCGAAGAAATGGCGGAGGAACGACGCCTGTTGTATGTGGGGATCACCCGCGCGAAAGAACGCCTGTATATCACCCGGGCGGACCGGCGCATTTCGTACGGAGGGTATGAAAACTGTACCCCGTCACGTTTCTTGAGAGATATTCCGGCCGCATTGGTGATGAATCCCGGCATCGTAGCGCCTACACGCACATCGAGGCCATCCATGGAACGCCGGATGGAAAATTACGCGAACTGGTCCACGCCATCACCTACCTATGGGTCATTCAAACCAGCGCCCCGGCAGGCTAAACCGCCTGTAGAACAGCGCTACCCGGCCAATTGCCGCGTCAAACACGAGGTGTGGGGCGAAGGGTTGGTGGTCAAAAGCGTGATCGAAGATGGTGATGAAACGGTGGACGTGTTCTTCGATACCGTCGGCTTTAAACGGTTAATCGCTTCGCTGGCGAAATTGGAAATTGTGAAGAAATAAGCTATTCCTTTTTAGCCCTTTCAGCTTTCCTTCTCTGTTTCTCAAGGTACATTTTTTCGTCAGCCCGTTTTTGAACATCAGAAATGAGTTCACCCGGCCTGGATGTGGCAATACCAAAGGAAATCTCAAGGGGCGCGCCTTCATAAAAATCATTGTGATTGGCCAGTGTCGTTCGCAAACGGTTCAGTATAATTTGCGCGATGTCTTCATTCGCATTGGGGATCAGGACGACAAATTCATCCCCGCCGATGCGGGCAACCGTATCACCGGCACGGAAACATTCCGAGAACACAGATGATGCCCGGCGAATTAATTCATCTCCCGCATCATGTCCCAGTGTGTCATTTGTTTGTTTCAGCAGATCAATATCGGCCATTAAGATGGAAACTGGCTGGGTTTTCAGGGCGTCCATTTGTTGAAGGGTTTCATGAAAGTATGCCCGGTTGAATAATCCTGTCAAATTATCATGGGTGGCCATATCCAGCAGGTCTTGCTCGGCTTCAGCCTGCCTGATCAGACTCCGGTGGACAATTTGACTACTCCACAAGATTCCCAGTATACCTATCAACCATATACCAATGTGGCCATAAATCAATGACCGAAGTGCGGATTGCCCGGCGGTTGCCAACGGAGCCAGGGGAACGGTCTCGCTGATACCGCCCCGAATCTGGCCGATTGAATATCCCTGTGAAGCATGGCATTTCAGGCATTTTTCTTCCACCATCAATGGTTTTATCAGACGCAAATACGACTGGTCTTCTAACCTGGTGATCGCGCTGATTTCTTTTGCGCCTGTTTCGAATTCTGTTAACGCCTTTGTTTCCCATTCATCCGCCGCGTTTGCCGGGCGGATAGGTTTAAGGCTGGTAATATGGCCAATTACACCCATATCCTTTTCCTGTAGATCAAAAACCTGGCGGGTCATATATGCCGGATTGATCATGGTCAACTGGCTGCCGGTTGTAGTGGTCAGGTCTCGATCTGGAAGATCTTTCAAATACGGGTTGGGTTGCGAATCAGAGGTTATGTGAACATACACCCCACCGTGGCCGCTGTTCCAACTACGATATAAAACATCTTTTTCAAATGCTGTTCGGGCGATTATGCGGGCCTGGTCTTCAACAGTTCTGTTATGTGTATAAATATTCCAGGCGAGTGATGCCCCCAGAATGATGGTCCAACCCAGGAGGAGTACCCACCGGGTTATCCTGGTAGTACGCAGCCAGTTGATGGTTTTTGGCATGGTGGTCTGATCCATTTGTTTTCCTTCTCAAATTACAAAAATATCTCATCAACAAAACCGCTGATGTAAGTAGTATGTATTCGAGACCAGATGATATGTAATAAATTATGGATTAAAAGGTTTGTCGATAAGATTTTCAAGATCAGATCAAACTCAGTTTCCTCTTTCGCCTATTCGCGTTTCCGGTTAAAGTTAAAGTATGTTCCAACTACCTTTGCTGCGTCCATCCTCATACTCTGTGACAGAGATCACCCAATACCTTCGCACCCTGTTCGAGAGTGACCCCATTCTTCAGGATGTGTGGATTTCCGGTGAGGTGTCCAACCTGTCCCGACCAGCCTCCGGGCATATCTACTTCACATTAAAAGACGGCGGCGCGGCCATTAAATGCGTCATCTGGCGCTCATCAGCTGCGCGCGTTCCAGATTTTCAAGTAGGGTCGCAGATAGAAGCACACGGCGCGGTTTCCCTGTATGAGCGTGACGGCGCGTACCAGTTATACGTCAATGCGGTACGTATGCGCGGCGAAGGCGAACTGTACCAGGAATTTCTGCGGCTCAAAGCACGCCTCGAAGCCGACGGTTGGTTTGACGAAGACCGCAAACGCCCGCTTCCGGAACGCCCGAAGGTCATCGGTATTGTCACCTCCGCCACCGGCGCCGCGCTTCAGGATATGCTAAATACGCTGCGCGGGCGTTACTGCCTCGCGGAAGTAGTCATCGCACCGGCTGCCGTACAGGGGGTGGATGCCCCCGGGGAAATCGTGGCAGCGATCCAAAAATTAAACCGTGACGTCCAACCGGATGTCATTTTGCTGGCACGCGGCGGCGGTTCCATGGAAGACCTGTGGGCCTTTAATAATGAAGGCGTGGTGTTCGCTGTGGCCGAATCCGAAGCGCCTGTGGTCACCGGTATCGGCCATGAGACGGATTTTACCCTGGCGGATTTCGCGGCGGATATGCGCGCCCCAACCCCCACCGGCGCGGCGGTAATGGCAACGCCATCGCGTGACGACCTGCTGGCAGAATTACAGGGAACCCTACAGGACCTGAACTACCTGACCGGATCCATGCTGGATTCCGCACGAGGCAGCCTTGATCAGGCATGCCAGCGCCTGAACCGTGAATCGCCCGTTCGCCGGGTTGAGCGGGAACGCCAGCAGGTTGACAGTCTGTCACTCCAACTGGCACGGGACGTCACCCACCGGCTGGAACTCAACCGGGTGAATTTCTTGAATATTACAAGCCGGTTATCCGCATTGGATCCGCGCGCGATCTTACAGCGCGGTTACGCGTTGGTGCGGCTGGAAGATGGCACCGTTGTGCGGTCAGCCGCGCAATTAAGTGAAGGCACTCTGATAAACACGCTGCTCGGCAAGGGTACAATAGAAAGCCGCGTGGAATCAACCAGAATGGATTAAAATCAAGGATATGACGAAAAAATCACCCGCCATCACCACAACTCCGGTTGACGAATTGACATACGAACAGGCTTATGCCGAACTTGAAGGTATAGTCACATTACTGGAACAGGAACAAACCGACCTTGAAGCCACTATCGGCTGGTTCGAACGCGGGCAGTCACTGGCAAGACATTGCCAGGAACTGTTGGATAAAGCCGAACTGCGGGTACGCACGCTGGGCGGCAATCTGCCAGACAGTGAATCAGAAGAATAATGCCGAATAACGATGTGTTACACAATGGTGTATTAATATCCGCCCTGCTGGGTTGGTTTTTGGCGCAGGGAGCCAAACCTTTTGTGCATTACGCCCGCACCCGCCGCTGGAACTGGGGGCTGTGGTTCAGCGCGGGCGGCATGCCCAGTTCCCATTCGGGTTTGATGTCTGCCACCACGCTGGCTGTGGGATTATTCGAAGGCTTCGGCTCATCCCTCTTTGCGGTGGCCCTGGCCATTTCCATGATCGTGGTGTATGACGCGGCAGGCGTCCGCCGGCAGGCGGGGATGCACGCTGAGCGCATTAACAAAATGATCAACGAACTATTCACCGGTCAGCCGATCAGCGAGCAGCAGTTGAAGGAAGTACTGGGGCATACGCCAAGGCAGGTTGTCGCGGGCGTGTTCTTCGGGATGGCAATCGCCGTTGTGGTTTGGTTGATCTTCCAGGCCGGCGGTAAATAACCCCCTTTCCAGCTTTCCCCCATCCAGAAAGCGGATTGAGGAAGGTGACTTTTATGGAAAGGTAACTTCACACCCCAGCAAAGATCCTTCCGACCTATTGGGCATCAGGAAGACGAGACGAGTAGGTTGGGTCATGACCCAA
>CAYQTY010000222.1:0-6014 GCA_964420535.1 uncultured Leptolinea sp.
TAACATCCGCTAAAAATTCCTCGTCAGTGATGTTGCCATTACATGCAACTACCATTCTCCTGACGCGTTCGAGATAGGTATAGGGGAAGGCTACCATCACCGTATTCGTCATTACCCGCGCGGAGCGTTCCACTTTTTCCAACACTGCCCGTACTGAGTCGGAATACGCACGCACAAGACCGCCGGTACCCAGTTTTGTTCCGCCAAAGTAGCGGGTGACCACCACAACTACATCTCCCAATCCGCTGCCCTGCAACACGGCCAGAGCGGGCCGCCCGGCTGTGCCGGATGGTTCGCCGGCATCACTACAATGCGCGGTGACCGAGTCTCCGTGGCCAATGAGAAAGACGGGCACATTATGGCTGGCATCGCTGAACTCTTCTTTGATCCGGCTGATAAACGCGCGGGCTTCGTCAACGCTTAAGGCGGGTGACAGAGTGGCGATGAAGCGAGAATTTGCTACTTTTATTTCTGCGCGCACTTCGGCTGAAGGGATGGGATAGGGCGATCTGGTTGAAGCCATGTGTCTATTGTACTGAATGTAAACCAAATTGCGGATGAAAGTCCACCCAAAAAGATGCTCCTGCCCGCGTGTTACAATGTGGTATTCTATGCAAGAATTACTGTGATTTGACTTAAATTAACCATAGATGACAGTACATTTTTAGCAAATATCCAACTCTCTTCTATGGGAAGGAGCTCATTTTATGGCTGTACGAATTCATCCCACATCTGATGTGGCTGCCGATGCCGTGATCGGTGACGGCACCGCCATCTGGCTCTTCTGCCAGGTCCGGCCGGGCGCGCACATTGGCAAGAACTGCAATCTGGGCAAGGGTGTTTATATTGATAATGATGTCCAGATTGGTGATAATGTAAAAATTCAAAATAATGTTTCTGTGTACCACGGGGTAACCCTGGAAGACGGCGTGTTTGCCGGCCCGCATGTTTGCTTCACCAATGACATGCGCCCCCGGGCTGTCAACCCCGACCTGAGCGTAAAGAGCGCGGATGACTGGGTGGTTTCAAAAACCCTGGTCAAAAAAGGCGCCGGATTGGGCGCCAACTCTACCATCCGCTGCGGCATCACCATCGGTGAATGGGCCATGGTGGGTTCCGGCAGCGTGGTGACGCATGACGTCCCCGCGCATGCCCTGGTGTATGGCAATCCCGCCCGCATCCACGGCTTTGTTTGTGCCTGCGGCGAAAAATTGAATAAAGGTGAAGTTAAAAACGGAATGGTCAAAGCGGTCTGCCCGGAATGCAAGGCAACGGTTGACATTCCTTTGACGGATTGGGAGAAAATCGAATGATCAACATGGCCAAGCCGCAAATCGGCGAAGATGAAAAGAAAGCCGTAATGGAAGTTATGGACTCGGGCATCATCGCCACCGGTCCGCGCACCAAAGCATTTGAAGAAGCGTTTGCTTCCATGTGCACCACCAAACATGCCATTGCCACCACCAGCGGCACCACAGCCCTGCATGTTGCCATGCTGGCCCACAAGATCGGTCCCGGTGACGAAGTGATCACTTCCGCGTTTACCTTCATCGCCTCCGGCAACAGCGTGTTGTTTGTCGGCGCGCGCCCGGTCTTTGTGGATATCAATCCACGCACCTTCAACCTCGACGTGACCAAGATCGAAGCTGCTATCACCCCAAAAACCAAAGCCATCCTGCCCGTGCACCTCTTCGGCCTGCCCTGCGATATGGATGCCATCATGGCTATCGCGAAGAAACACAACCTGGCTGTCATTGAAGACGCCTGCCAGAGCCACGGCGCCATGTTCAAGGGCAAGAAAGTCGGCTCCTTTGGAACCGGCACCTTCTCCCTGTACCCCACCAAGAACATCACCTCGGGCGAAGGCGGCATGATCACCACCAACGATGAAGCTGTGGATGAAGCCTGCCGCGTAATCCGTAACCACGGTATGCGCAAGCGCTACTACCACGATGAACTGGGTTACAACTTCCGCATGAGCGACCTGCATGCCGCCATTGGACTGGCCCAGATCGCCAAGCTGGATACCTTCAACGAAAAACGCCGCGAGAATGCCGCGTATTACGACAAAGCCCTGAAGGGTGTAGTCACCCCGTATGTTCCCGATGGCTATACCCACGTGTACCACCAGTACACCGTGCGTGTTCCCGGCGGCAAACGAGACGCTCTGCGTACCTACCTGGCGGAACATGAGATCGGCTCTGAAGTGTACTATCCCGTGCCGATCCACAAACAGGGCTTTTACATGACTGAGTACGGTTTCAATGTGAGCCTTCCTGAAACTGAAAAAGCCGCGCTGGAAGTGCTTTCCATCCCCGTGCACCCGGCTGTTTCGGCTGCCGACCGCGAAAAAGTCGCCTCCACGATTAATGAGTTCATGTCTAAAGGATAGCCTGTGACCGGACCATTGAAAACCGCTGTGATCGGAGTCGGCTCGATGGGCAAGAACCACGCCCGTGTTTATTCCGAGCTGGCTGAAGCCAATCTCGTGGCTGTTTCTGATGCCAATCCTGCGACCGCGGAAGCCATCGGCAAAACCTTTGGCGCGGCGGCTTATTCTGACTACCGCGAACTCCTGGAAAAGGAAAAACCGGAAGCCGTCAGCGTGGCCGTTCCTACCGCCATGCATGAACAGGTGGTGACCGATGTGCTTAACGCCGGTGCGAATGTGCTGGTGGAAAAACCCATTGCCGCCACCATCGAAGAAGGTCAACGCCTGATCGCCCTGGCTAAAGCGAAAAACCTGAAAATCCAGGTGGGGCATATCGTGCGCTTCAACCCGGCCATCCAGGAACTGAAGAAACGCCTGAATGCCGGCGAACTGGGCCGCATCTACCAGGTGTTCTGCCGCCGGGCCGGTCCCTTCCCCGCGCGTATCCGCGATGTGGGTGTAGTCATTGACCTGGCCCCGCACGACGTGGATATCATCCGCTTCCTTACCGGGCTGGATCCCATCCGCCTGTTTGCTGAAACGGAACAGCGCATCCACACCGACCATGAAGACCTGGTGTGGGGCATGCTGCGTCTGCCGGATGGAATCACCGCGACTGTGGAGATCAACTGGCTGACCCCCACCAAGATCCGCGAGGTTCTGGTGCTGGGAGAACGCGGTCTCTTCCGTGTGGATGACCTGACCCAGGATCTGTACTTCTATGAGAACGCTCAGGCTACCGGTCTGGCGTGGGACTCATTGAAGAACCTGCGCGGTGTCAGCGAAGGCGGTATGGTTCGCTATGCCTTCCAGCGGTTCGAACCGTTGAAAGCTGAACTGCAGGGTTTCCTGAAAGCCGTGGCGGAAGATACTCCCGTCCCGGTATCCGGAGAAGACGGCCTTGCCGCGCTGAAGATCGCGCTGGCACTGGTTGAATCCGGCAAGACCCATCAGGTGATCAACTTCTAATCTTCGAAGGGGCGGTCTCCGCCCCTTTTTCGTTTAAAGCCATCGGGACTTTTGATACAATAGCACGGCATTTGACCCTGTAAACACTAACTCTACATTTTGACTGGAAGAAACCATGTCTCATTCTGAATTGGAACGATTGATCGCTGAAAAGAAAGCCCGCGTGGCCATCATCGGCCTCGGGTATGTTGGACTGCCGGTGGCCGCCATGTTCGCCGATAAAGGCTTTGACGTTCTGGGTATGGAGATACGCGAAGAACGCGTGGCAATGATCAACTCCGGCAAGTCGCCCATTGAAGGCGACGAACCCGGCCTGGAAGAATTATTAAATAAAGTGGTGGGCGGAAAGAAAATGCGTGCCTCCACCAACTATGAAGACCTGCGCGACCGGGACATCATCCTGATCGATGTGGAAACGCCGGTTGATGAAACTCACACGCCGCGCTATGCCGCGCTGAAATCCGCTTGCACCAACCTCTCTACCGTGTTGAAGAAGGGCGCCCTGGTGATCATCGAATCAACCATCGCCCCGGGAACCATGAAAGGCACCGTTCTGCCCCTGCTGGAAAAGAACGGTTTGAAACTGGGGAAAGATTTCCTGCTGGGCAACTGCCCGGAACGGGTAATGCCCGGAAAGCTGCTCGCCAACCTGAAGGTTATGAGCCGGGTGTGCGGCGGTGATACACCCGAAACCGCGAATGTTATGGTTTCGTTCTATCGCAACATTGTGGAATCCGACCTGGATACAGCGGATTGGGCCACGGCCGAACTCGTCAAGACGGTGGAAAACACCTACCGTGACGTGCAGATCGCCTTTGCCAACGAAGTCGCGCTGATCTGTGAACAGGCGGGCGCGGATGTTTTCCGGGTACGCGAACTGGTGAACAAAAGCCCGAACCGTTCTATGCACATCCCGGGAGCGGGTGTGGGCGGCCATTGTATTCCCAAGGATCCCTGGCTGCTGGCATATGGTATTGAAGGCAGCGATGTTCCCCTGCGCCTCATCCCGGCCGCCCGCGCCATCAACGACCAGATGCCGCTTCACATGGTGCGCATGCTGGAAAAGGCCCTGGAACGCCACAATAAAAAAGTAAACCAATCCAAAGTTCTGGTGCTGGGATACGCCTACCTTGAGAATTCTGACGATACCCGCAATAGCCCATCCGCCACCCTGATCGGCGGTCTTGACGCGCTGGGCGCGGAAGTCGTCATCCACGACCCGTTTGTGGCGGAATACAACGGCGATGTTCTGGCCAAAGCCGAAGGCTGTGACGCGGTCATCGTAATGGTTCGCCATGACGCCTACCTCATCCTTGACCTTGCCGCGCTGAAAGCGAAGCTGAACACCCCCGTGTTGATTGACGGGCGCCGCGCCTTTGACGCCGCGAAAGTCCGCGGGCTGGGGTTTGATTTCTCCGCTGTCGGTCTGGGGCTGTGATCTCCACACGCGCATGAAACCTGTCACCTGGAATCTGATCGCCAACTACATCGGCAAGAGTTGGGCGATGCTGGTCACTCTCATTGCCACGCCGCTGCTGATCAACCTGTTGGGGATTGAATCCTACGGGCTGATCGGTTTCTACATGACGCTGTACAGCCTGATCAACCTGCTGGATTTCGGCATCAGCCCGACGATCAACCGTGAACTGGCACAGTATTCCGTTGACGAGAACCAGCATGGCAAAGGCCGTGACCTGGTGCGAACACTGGAAACCTTTTACTGGGCTATCGGTGTTTTGCTCGGTGTGGTTGTCTACTTTGGCGCCCCGTTCATTGCCACCACCTGGCTTCAAACGTCGGAATTATCGATAGACACGCTCACGAAGTCCATCCGGTTGATGGGTTTCCTGGTGGTGCTGGAATGGCCTATCACCTTCTATTCCGGCGCGCTGCTGGGCATGCAGCGGCATGTGGTTCTGAACACCATCAACATCTTCAGCGCCCTGTTCAAATACGGCGGGGCGCTGCTGGTTTTACGCTTTGTCAGCCCGAATGTGGACGCGTTTTTCTACTGGAGCATCCTGGTCTCGGCCATCGCCATGGCGTTTATGGTGTATTCCGTATGGAAAAACCTGCCATCTTCCGGCAGGGCGCCGCGCTTTGACCTGCAATTGCTGGAGCGCATCTGGAAGTTCGCGCTAAGTCTGAACATCATCAGTTTCATCAGCCTGGCCATCCACCAGATGGACAAGCTGTTCGTCAGCCACTATTTCTCGCTGGAGATCTTCGGTTACTACAACCTGGCGACAATGGTCGCCAACGGGTTCACCATCCTGGTGACGCCCATCTACACCACCTATTTCCCGCGCCTCACCACGCTGGTGGCAAAGAAGGATGATGAGGGTATGCGGCGGACGTACCACGAATCCTGCCAGTTGGTTTCTGTGGCAATACTGCCGGCGGTAACCACCGGCGTATTGTTTGCCTACCTGATTATTAAACTATGGACGGGCAGCACCGAGACGGCCATTCAGAGTGCCCCGATCGCGGCGCTGCTGCTGATTGGCACCGCCTGCAACGCGCTATCCAGTATGCCATATCAAGCCCAGGTTTCCTACGGGTGGACGAAGATGGCCCTGTGGAGTTATGTGATCAGCTTTCCGGCTGTGGTGAT
>CAYQTY010000223.1:0-541 GCA_964420535.1 uncultured Leptolinea sp.
CAAGATCAAGGGTGGAAACCGGTTCGTCGGACAGAATAATGGGACGATTCAGAAGAAGTGTCCGAGCCAATAGCAGCCGTTGACGTTCGCCGCCGCTCACCTGACTGGCATTGTCACCCAGCCAGGTATCCAAACCTGCAGGTAATGTGGCGAACCATTTTCCTAATCCAACATTATCCAATGTCTTTAAAAATTCTCCACTATCCGCGCCGGATAATTTCAGGTTATCCGCCAGGGTCGCGGAAAACAGATACCCATTCTGAGACAGAACCGCCTGATGGGATCGGAGTTCACTCCCGCTGAGAGCGTTTACGTCAATTCCATTCCAGAAGATCATCTCATCTGCAACCGGAAGATAGCGCTGGATCGCTTTGATCAGGGTGGATTTTCCGCTGCCGCTCGGGCCTACCAGGGCGATTTTCCGTCCGGGTGTGAGGGTAAGTGAGATATCCTTCAAAGCGGGGCTGTCTGCACCCGGGTAGGTGAACATCAGATCACGAATGGTCAATTCACGAAAAGCACCCGATTCCACAGATGTGAT
>CAYQTY010000223.1:575-5980 GCA_964420535.1 uncultured Leptolinea sp.
GGTTGTGGACGGTCCGCGATGGCAAACAACCGCCGGGCGGCAGCCATGCTGACCTCGATCTTCGCGGCAGCAGCCGGCAGCAGGTTGACAGGTTCAAAGCCCGCCATTGTGATCAAGGCCAGAACAGCCAGCGTTACCCCGTCTATCCGGCCTGCTCGTACCAGAGGAATGGCGATATACAGAACCGCGACCAGAGTCAGGTTGGAGAGCAGGATACCAAGAGCCAGTGCCGAAGAGTGCAAAGCAGCCAGGGAAAGATTTGCCGCGGAGGATTCATCGGATGCTAACCGGATCTTATTTATGTGGTTTTCCACCGAGCCGGACATCAACAGTGTTCCCGCTCCGTTCACTGTGTCAACGGCCAGCGCGGAGAGTTTCGCCCTCGCGGTGACCACAGCTTCAGCCCGTGGTTGGCTTAATGAACGTACTTGAAGGGAAAGTACCAAACCTGTGAGGATCAAACCGGATGCCAGAACGGCTGCCAACGTGATGGAGTATTGCAGGGTGAAAAGACTGATTCCAATAGTCACCAGCGCCGCGGAAAGCGGGGGAGCGATGCCGCGTACATAAAAATCTTCGAGGGTTTCAATATCCTGGATCGACCGCGCCAGTAGGTCGCCGGATTTCATATCCTCTATACCGCCCGGCACCAGCGGTTCAACAGATTGGAAGAACCATGACCGGATCCGTCCCAGCAACCGAAAGTTTACAGAATGCGAGACCAAACGCTCGAGATAGCGGAAGACCCCGCGCGTGATGCCAAAGGTACGCACACCAACAATGGATACCTGTAAAACCGCGATAGATGGATGTAGAGCTGCCGTGGCGATGAGAAAGGCGGACGTGCCCAGCATACCAATGCTGGCTGCTGTGGTAGCCGCAGAAAGAAGAACGGAAAGACAGATCTCTTTCAGATACGGCCGGACAAATGCCAACAACCGGTTGATGGTTGACCCGGAAAAAAGTCTGCCGGTACGGGGATTCATACCGAACCCTCCCCGGAAAACAAGGCGGCATACCCGCCGTTGCATGTAGTGAGGTCATTGTGGCTGCCGTGGCACACCACCCTGCCATTATCCAGTAAAACAACCTGGTCCGCCTGACGTGCCGTCTCTTTGCGATGGGCAATGACCAGGCAAGTTCGTCCACGCATCAAGTTACGGATGGTCTGGTTCAGGTCAGATTCCAGCAAGGCGTCAAGGTGGGACGTGGGTTCGTCCAATACCAGAAGGGGAGCGCCTTTCAGGAACGCGCGGGCGAGCCCGAGCCGTTGTGCTTGCCCGCCACTGAAGCGGTACGCGTTCTCTCCGATCGGAGTGTCTAATCTATCGGGGAGCGGGGAGATAACCTCCGTCAGCCGCGCTTTGGATAACGCCGTTTCCAGTTCTGTGTCGGACGCGGCAGGGTTCGCTATTTTGAGGTTTTCACGCACGGTATCGTTGAAGAGTACCGGCTGCTGGTCCATATGGGCTATCCCGGCGCGCCAGTCCTTTATGGGGATGGTCTGGATGTCAACGTCGTTGTAATAGATCGTACCTTCTGACGGTCTGATAAACCGGAGCAGTAAGGCAGCCACCGTACTCTTGCCTGACCCATTTAAACCGACGAGCGCGGTGGTTTCGCCGGACCGTATCTCAAACGATACCCGGGTGAGGGCTTCTTCGGAACGGTCAGGGTAAGTTAAGGATACATTGTCAAACCGGATGGAAAAAGGGTGAGTGAAAAGGTCTGGAACAGGGAGCCCATCCCCTGTACTATTAATTTCCGGTTGGTCAAGAATGTTAAAGATATGCCGCGCCGCGCTGACCCCGTTCCGTGAGGCATGGAAATGCGCTCCCACCTGACGCAGCGGCAGGTAAAACTCCGGAGCGATAACCAGCAGGAAAAATGCCTGACGGAAGTCAATCTGCGCGTACAGGAGCCGGATGCCTATCTCTACGGCGATCACAGCCACGCTCAGAGTGGCTGCCAGTTCAAGTACCAGGGCTGATAGGAAGGAGACACGCAACACCCGCATGGTTGCCTCCCTGTAACTGTCATTGACGCGGTCAAGCCGGGCGGTGTGCTCATGGCTGCGCCCCAGGTTTTTCAGCTCAGCGAGCCCCTTGAGCGAATCAAGGAAAAAGGCGCTCATCCGGCTGAACGTGCCGTATTGCCTGCGGGTTAGAGTTTCAGTCGTTTTCCCTACCAGGACCATGAAGATCGGGATGAGCGGTGCTGTTAACAACAGGACAATCCCCGAAAGTGTATCCATGGGAAAAACGATGGTCAGAATTCCTACAGGTAGAATGGCCGCGATGATCAACTGTGGCAGGAACTGGCTGAAATAGGCGTCAAGGGTGTCTATGGCGCCGGTCAACGTGTATGTAACTTCGCCGGATTTCTGCGTCTCCAGGTAGGCAGGCCCCAGCCGGAGAATTTTTTCGGATAATGCAACCCGTAATCCGGACCGGAGCTTTTCGGAAAGGATGGCGGCTGTCTGCTCATGGAAGAAAACCAGAACGGCACGCAGGAGGATAATAATGATCAGTGAACGGAGAACCGGTAAACTGTCGATTAACCCTGCGCCTTGCAGGTGGACGTCATCGATAATAACGGACAAGAACCATGATTGAAGGATGATTAAACTGCCAGCCAGGATGGCGGTGATGGTTACGGCGATAAAAATCCATGTAGACGATACGGCAAGGGCGTTCAACCGGCGTTGGATCGACATGGTTATATTGTGCATGAGGCATCGGATTACGTCAACCAACCATGTGCAGATCGGGTTTATATAAATTGATGTATATCAAAAAACACAACCGGAGAAGAAGTTATTCTCCGGTTGTGCCTGTGGCAGGTGCCGCCCACCTATATAAAAAAGGAGTTGTGGATTATGAAGGCTGAGCGGCAGGTATCTGGGTTGGGCGGGGATTTGCCATACGGAATTCCTCGCCGGCAGTGTGAAGGTTTTTGACAGCTTCAGTTAATCCTTTGCGAACAATCTGATTGCCTTTACGAACCGATTCCACCGTTGTTGCGGCCTGTACTCTGTCAGTCACCATGCCATCGGCATCGAACCCGTTATGTTCGTTGATCAATTTTCCGGTTTTGTCATAGTCAAACCGGATCCCGCCAATTTTTGTATTAAAGTCAGCCAGAGCCTTTTCCAGAGACGTTGTGTCTTTTCCGTTGGCTTTCGCGCGGGCAATCAATTCAGATAATCTGCTGGAACCCTTGACGGCTTTGGTGATCATCTCTTCCTGATGCTCATGGGCTTTCTGCTCCAGCTTGAATGCCTGATCGAGTGGTTTTCTATCACCCTGCGGTGCGGACGGCGGCGGCGTGGTATCGTCTGCCGGTGCACTGGCGAACACGCTTCCCGCGGGGGACAGGCTGAAGGTCATGGATGCCAGCATGATGGCTTTGATGACGATGTTGGTACCTCTTGAAAGTAGTGTGTTCATTTCATCTCCATTTCTACTATTGATGTTGTTTCAATCGATATTGTAGGAATGGAGCATCATGAGGGTATTTTTAGTGTGTAATACCGATGTAAATTTTCCTGGAATTTATACAAAAAAGAGAGCAGATTTCAAATCTGCCCTCTTAGTGGAAAAATCCATTTCTTACTTTTTATCCAACCACATTGACCAGCCGGCCGGGGACGTAGATCACCTGCCTGGGTTCCCGGCCATCCAGAGCGCGTTTGACAGATTCGTTAGCCAACGCGGCCGCTTTGGCTTCGGTTTCTGTTACAGATACCGGAACGACCAGACGGTCACGCACCTTGCCGTTGACCTGCAGCACCAGGGTGATGCTCTCATCGGCGGCGGCGGCTTCGTCCACCCTGGGCCAGTTCTGTTTATGGATGGAGTATCCTTTACCCAGTTTTCCCCATAATTCTTCTGAAATGTGAGGAGCTACCGGAGCCAGCATGCGAAGGTAAATATCCACCGCTTCATCCCAGGCTTTTGATGGACCGGGATTTTCCTGGCGGAATTTCTGCATATCGTTCAGCAGTTCCATCAGGCCGGAAACAATGGTGTTGAATTCAAAATTCTCAAAATCGCGGGTGACGGCGCGAAGAGTCTGATGCAGCTTGCGGCGTAGAGCTTTCTCCGCTTCCGGTGATGGGCTCTTTCCAGCGGACGTTTCAAGGCTCATTGTCCATACACGGCGCAGCCAGCGGACAGTGCCATCAATGCCGGATTTGTTCCAGGGCGCGCCCAGATCCCAGCGCGCGAAGAACATCAGATACGCCCTAACGGAATCGGATCCGTAGGCTTTTACCAGGTTATCCGGGGCAACCACATTGCCGCGGCTCTTGCTCATCTTCTCGTAATCTTCACCCAGAACAATACCCTGATTACGCAGCGTGAGCATGGGTTCCGGTCCTTTGGAGATTCCCATATCGCGCAGGGCTTTCTGGAAGAAGCGGGTGTAAATAAGGTGCATGGTGGCGTGTTCGATGCCGCCGGTATAAACGTCTACGGGAGCCCAGTAGTCATATTCCTTCGGGTCGAAGGGTCCTTTGTCATAATCCGGTGACAGATAGCGCAGGTGGTACCAGGATGAGCACATGAAGGTATCCATGGTATCCGTCTCACGCTCTGCCGGTCCGCCGCAGTTAGGGCAGGTGGTTTTCTTCCATGTGGGGTGAAGTTTTAGCGGGCTTTCGCCGGTCGGTTTCCATTCCACATCATCAGGCAAAGTAACGGGTAGTTGGTCATCCGGTACGGGCAGAACGCCGCATTTTTCACAGAACACCATGGGGATGGGAGCCCCCCAGTAGCGCTGACGGGAAATTAACCAGTCGCGGATACGGTAATTTGTGGTGGCATGCCCGGCTTTTTTATCTTCCAGGAATTTGATGATGCGGGGCATTGCCTGGTTTTCGGGTGTACCGGTGAGTTCGCCTGAGTTGACCATACGTCCTTTGGCAGGAACGGCCGCTTCCATCGAGTCGCCATCAATATCGGGGGCGCCGTCAGCCTGAATGACAACTTTAACGGGCAGGTTAAATTTTCGGGCAAATTCAAAGTCGCGTTGGTCATGAGCCGGCACAGCCATAATGGCTCCGGTACCGTAGGTCATCAACACGTAATCGGCGATCCAAACCGGGATCTTTTCGCCGTTCACCGGGTTGACGGCAAAGCCACCGGTGAAAACGCCGGTTTTTTCTTTATCGGCTGCTTCACGCTGAATATCCGTCTGACGCTGCGCTTCCGCCTGGTAGGCTTCCACCTGCGGTTTCTGGGCGGGGGAGGTAAGTTTGGCTACCAGGGGATGTTCCGGGGCCAGAACCATGAATGTGGCGCCCCACAGAGTATCGGGGCGGGTGGTAAATACCTCGAGCGGGTCGCCCTGTTCGGTAAGGAATGTGACGGACGCGCCGGTGGATTTGCCGATCCAGTTGGTTT
>CAYQTY010000224.1:0-4781 GCA_964420535.1 uncultured Leptolinea sp.
TTCTGCTGGCGAACGGGTATACCATTGTGTCCCGCAACTGGAAGTCACCATACGGGGAAGTTGACCTGATCGCCAGCAGGATGGATACCCTGGTTTTTGTGGAAGTCAAAACACGCTCAAGCAAGAATTTCGGTTTCCCTGAAGAAGCGGTGACCCCCCTCAAGCAGGAGCACCTTATAAATTGCGCCCAAACCTACCTGGATGAAATTAATGCCGGTCCGGCGCTTGACTGGCAGATTGACGTCATTGCCGTCATCGTGTTGGATCGCGAGGCGAACCGGTATGAACTTAAACACTATGAAAACGCGGTAAGTGGCCTATGACTTCCGGTAAGCCTGTTATTGTGATTGTCGGACCTACCGCCAGCGGGAAAACTGAAGTTTCCATAAAATTGGCGCGGCGGTTTAATGGTGAGATCATCTCTGCCGATTCACGTCAATTCTATGAGCACATGGATATAGGCACGGCCAAGCCGACGAATTACGAAATGACCCAGGCGCCGCATCATTTGATCAATGTTTCGCCGCCTGAGGATATCTGGTCGCTGGCACGCTTCAAAGAAGCCGCCATGGGATGCATTGAAGATATTCACAACCGCGGCAGGCTGCCCTTTGTGGTGGGCGGCACGGGGCAGTATGTGTGGGGTCTGATCGAAGGGTGGACGATCCCCGAAGAACCCGTTGATGAGAACCTGCGCCGCTGCCTGGAAGATTGGGCTGGCGAAATGGGTGCGAAGGGAATCCACAAGGTGTTGTCACGGCTGGACCCGGCTGCCGGCGAGATTGTGCAATTCGAGAACATGCGCCGCAGTATAAGGGCGCTTGAGGTGATCTTCAGCAGCGGCAGGCGGTTTTCAGAACAACGCCGCAAACAGCCGCCGGAAGGGCTGGATTTTATCCTGTTGGGCATTCAATGGGATAGGCCCGCACTTTACCAGCGGGTAGACCTGCGTATCGAAATCATGATGAATACCGGGCTTGTGGAAGAAGTGCGGTACCTGATCAACTCCGGCATCAACCCGGATTCACCCGCTCTCAGCGCCATCGGTTACCGTGAGATCACAGGGTACTTAACAGGCAAACATAGCCTGGATGAGGCTGTGATGCTGATCAAGCGCAACACCCGTCAATATATTCGGAGGCAGGCGAACTGGTTCAAACCGGATGACCCGCGGATTGCGTGGTTCCCGGCAGGTGATGATCTATCCCGCCGAATGTCAGCCTATTTGATGGACAAAGGTATCGGTACGGATTAATCAACAATCCATTTAATAAGAAAAGCTGGCTTTTTCAAGCCAGCTTTTTTCAATCTGATGTTACGCGGCGTATTTCGGGGTGCCGCTGTGTTTGGGCGACGGAGGCGGGAATATCTTTTCAAATTCTTCTTTGGAGATCGTTTCCACTTCCAACAGCCGGTTGGCTACGGCATCCAGCTTTTCACGGTGCTCGTTGAGAATGCTCTTGGCTTTTTCATACGATTCGCGGACCAGTTTCCGGACTTCTTTATCAATCTGTTCCGCGACCTCTTCCGAATAGTCACGCTGTTCGGAGATTTCGCGGCCCAGGAAGATCAGCTCTTCTTTTTGACCGTAGACCATGGGGCCGAGGACATCATTCATTCCCAGGCGGGTGATCATAGTACGGGCCAGGTGGGTGACCCGTTCGATGTCGTTGGAGGCGCCAGAGGTGATATCGTCAAACACAATTTCTTCCGCGGCGCGTCCGCCCAGCAGGCCGACAATTTCAGCCATCATTTTCTTCTTGGGTGTCAAAGTGCGGTCTTCCAGAGGGAGTGCCAGAGTGTATCCGGCCGCCATTCCGCGGGCGATGATGGAGACCTTCTGTACCGGGTCTGCTTCGGGCATGGAATTCATAACCACAGCGTGACCGGCTTCGTGGTAGGCCACGATACGTTTTTCTTCTTCGCTGATCAGGCGGCTCTTGCGTTCAGGGCCGGCAATCACACGTTCGATCGATTCTTCAAATTCAGACTGCCCGACAGTGCTCTTGTTACGGCGGGCTGCCAGAATGGCGGATTCGTTCACCAGGTTTTCCAGATCGGCGCCGACGAAGCCGGGAGTGGCTTTAGCGATCACGCCCAGGTCAACAGCCGGTTCCAACGGTTTGCCTTTGGAATGGACTTTGAGGATGGCTTCACGACCGCGGACATCGGGCCGGTCCAGCACTACGCGGCGGTCAAAGCGGCCGGGGCGCAGCAGGGCTGGGTCGAGGATGTCGGGGCGGTTTGTAGCTGCCATGATGATGATGTTGGTGTCGGTATCAAAACCGTCCATTTCAACCAGCATTTGGTTGAGGGTTTGTTCGCGTTCATCGTGACTACCGCCGAGGCCGGCGCCGCGCTGGCGGCCAACCGCGTCGATCTCGTCAACGAACACGATGCAGGGGGAGTGGCGTTTGGCCTGGTCAAACAGGTCGCGCACACGGCTGGCGCCCACACCGACGAACATTTCAACAAATTCAGAACCGGAAATGGAGAAGAACGGAACACCGGCCTCACCGGAAACCGCTTTAGCCAACAGGGTCTTACCGGTACCCGGAGGGCCAACCAGCAAAACACCCTTGGGAATACGGGCGCCAAGCTGGATAAATTTCTGCGGTTCCCGCAGGAATTCAACAACTTCCTGTAATTCTTCTTTAGATTCGTCCACACCGGCAACATCGGCGAAGGTTACAGTCGGCTGATCGCCGGTGAACATCCGCGCGCGGGATTTACCGAAAGACATGGCCGCGTTGTTGCTTCCCTGTGCCTGACGGAAAATGAAGAAGAACGCCCCGATGACAAGGAGAATTGGCAGAATGTAGGCCAACCCGGATAAGAATCCCAACCACTGGCTGGGAGGCTTGATCTCTATCTGGATATTTTCTGCCGATAACTGGGCGGGGGTGACGCCAAGTTCTGTCAACTGCTCGACAAGCGTTGCACCGCTGTCTTTCGTTGAGGTGGCAGTCTTCTGAGTGCCATCTTTATATGTGACTGTCAGCTTGTTCTCATCTGTCACAATGCGGGCAACTTTACTGTTTTGAACTTCAGATGCAAGCTGATTAATAGTAAGAACACCTGAAGCTGTGGTATTTTGGCTCAGGCTGAACACTACCATCGCGGCAATGGCAATGAACAAAAGAGCATAAACCACGTAGGATTGATTACGAGAATTCACTTATACCTCCAAAACTGGATGGAAATCTTATTTCCAGTGAGGATTATACCAATCTCCACCCCTCGATGATAGCGGATGGAGATTGTATGTCTACTGTTTTATATATGAATATTATTAATTTTTTCCAAAAATCCAGGATTCAGTGCATTGTTGCCAGTCAACCAGTTCGGATTCGGAAAACCACAGGGCAATTTCTCCCGCGGCATTTTCAACCGAATCAGACGCATGGGTGATGTTGCGGCTTACTTCCAGCGCGAAATCGTGACGGATGCTACCCGGGGCGGCTTCCCATGGGCGGGTGGCGCCCATGGTCTGGCGGACGGCTGCGACAGCATTGGTTCCTTCCCATACCATGGCCATTACCGGCGCGGAGGTGATGTAGCGGATCAGTCCGGCGTAGAAATCTTTGCCTTTATGAACGGCATAGTGTTTCTCCGCAAGGCTTTCGGGCACGGATAAAAATTTGGCCGAGACCAGTTTCAAGCCACGTTTTTCAAGACGGGAGATGACCTCACCGGTCAATCCACGCTGCACACCATCGGGTTTGACAAGCACAAAAGTACGTTCCATGGAGACTCCAAAGATTTGATTTTGTAAAATGCAGAACTATTTTAGCAGATCGGCAGCCTTCGCGTAGGCATCCAGTGCTTCCTGGATTCGGTTGGAACGGAGGCGAGCGTCACCATAGGTCTGCCAGGCAAGATAGTTCTTTGGATTCTTGCGGGTGAGTTCTTTCAAATCGGCTGATACCTGGTCAAGAGCACGGTTCGCGTTGATCAGTTTGATGTAGCGGCGGAGCGCAGTGGTGAGGTCACCGCGTGAAACGGCTTCACGCGCGCGGGTCAGATCGGCAGCGCCGGCGTTCTTGCGCTGGCTGGCTGGTTGGGTGACCACCACAGGTTTTTCAGGCCGGTAAACAGGCCGGGGAGCCGCCGGTTTGGCAGCAACGACCGGTTTGGGAACAACCGTCTTGGGAACGACCGGTTTCCGTTCGGGTACCGGTTCAGAAACCGGTTCTTCAACCACAGGTTCCGGTTTAGCGGCCGGCACCGGGGTGGGTACTATTGAAACCGGTTCGGGTTCCTTGACGGCAGCAGCCTGAACAACAGCTGCCGGGGCAGGCGGTTCGGGTTCGATAACGGTGGCAGGAACTTCCGCAACAGGTTCAGGTACAACCTCAACGACAGGCGTAACCTCAATCTGAGCCGGTTCCGGTTGTGCTTCCTGTACAGGCGGCGTATTGACTGCCGGTTCCAGGTCAAGCGGAGTTCGTAAAAACTCTTCGTCCAGAGAGATGCCGGAAGCTTCCGGTTCAGCCGCAACTGGTTGTTTCACTGGTTCAGGTTCAAGCGGGGTACGCAAGAATTCTTCATCCAGCGAGATGCCGGGTGTTTCCGGTTCTGGTGCAACAGGAGGTTTTACCATGTCCGGTTCAAGCGGGGTTCGCAAGATTTCTTCACTTAGAGAACTGATAGGTACTGTGGGTTCAGCCAGATGAGCAGGTTTCGCCGGTTCGGGTTCAAGCGGTGTGCGCAGGAAGTCTTCGCCCAGAGAGCTGATGGGAATTGTGGGTTCCATAACAGCGGCCGATTTAATCGGTTTG
>CAYQTY010000224.1:4791-5941 GCA_964420535.1 uncultured Leptolinea sp.
CTTCATTAACCGGTGCTTTTTCTGCAGGAGCGAGGGCTTCAGGAACGAACGCGTCCGCGAATTGTTGAACTTCTTCCGGTACAGCCGGTTGGACTTCGGGGGCAAAGAAAGCAGGCTCAATCGTCTGAGGTACTTCTATTTCCTCAATCGGCATGGTGGTTTCAGTTTCATACCCGTTTCCTGCCTGCGGAGCGATTTCCGGTTGTGATGGTTGGGCTTCTTCCGCGAATATATTCAAAACCGGTTCAGGTTGCCGTGTTTCCGGGGCTGTTTCCGGTTTCCCGGCGGAAAGGTCAAAAACAGTGGGTGGAACAGTCGGCTGGGCCGGTGTTTCCGGTTGCCCTGCCTCTTGCAGGAAAGCTTCTACCGAGAATGGGACATCTGACTCTGCGGCGGCAGGAGCTTTTTCTTCCTCCAGATTCTCCCCAATGGACAGAAAATCTTTTTGAAGATCAGGGATATTTAACTCCAGATTGAATCCGGGCAAGGATTCCACTGATTCCTCAGAGATGGGCATTGTGTGGATCTGTTGTTTCTCATTTTCTTCACGCAACAATGCGGCCAGGTCTGCGGGAAGATTTTCAACCGGAGCTGCTTTGGTGAAGTCAATTTCTTCTTCAGCCGCCGGTTGGTCCGCGGGCATTGTCAGATTATCTGTGAGGTGGCTGCGATCAGCATTCATGAAATCCAGGTTCTCAGATTTCAGGAAGTCAAAATCAGACGGTAAGCCCTGTTGCTCTACCGCCGATTCCTCTATGATGGCCGCTGTGATATCGGAAACGGGCTCCGGAATTTCCGGGGTCGGGGGAACCACCGGGGGCGCAGATTGTGCGGGTTGTTCTTCCAACAATTCTTCGCGTCCGAAGACATCGGGCCGCGCAGCCTGCAGCCAATCCGGCGGGGGCTGATGCGTAACCGGTGTTTCTGATTGAATAGGGGCTGTGGAGCCGTCTGATTCTTCTTCCGGTGTAAATAACCAATCTGGGACGTTTTCAGGTATGGATGAAGCCTGTTCCGGAACCGCCGATTGAGTGGGTTCACTGGTTTCCTGTTCTTTTAGCTGCGCCATCCAATCAGGTTGTTCGGGTTCAGGTTCAGGTTCAGGTTCAGCCTCTGGTATAACGACAGCCGCGGGTTGCGAGGCTAGCGG
>CAYQTY010000225.1:0-5931 GCA_964420535.1 uncultured Leptolinea sp.
TAGCAATCAGCTTTCCAAAACACTTGATCTCTTCTATGATTCCGGAATGGAATACTGCAAGAAGCATAAGATAAAACGGTCCATCACATGCTATAACGCGTTAAATCCCACCCATATAAGCCCCAAAGATGACTATTCCCTGCACAATCCGGTTCGGATGTTATGTGTAAACCGCATTATCGAGGGAAAGAACCCCGATAACATCATCCGCTCATTAAAATTACTTCCAAACGCCGAGTTGACCATTATCGGCCAGGGAGAATTATCTGATTACGAAAAACAGGTAGCGGTTGAAGCCGGGGTTTCAGACCGGGTGAAATTCATCCCATCGGTTCCCAATGATGACCTGTGCGGTATGTATAAAAACTTTGATATCTATTCCTCCCATATCGAATGGTGGGGCATCGGCAAGTCGACGATTGAAGCCCTGCTTACCGGGCTGCCGGTTGTGTTGAATAAACGCGAAGGCGGTCCGGATCCGGTGGAATACACTCCGGATATCATCAAGTTGGTCCCCAATACACCGGAAGATTTTGCCGCGGCCTACCGCGCGCTGATCGAAGACCATCAGGCCCGTGAGACCCTGGGCCGCAACGCCCAACGGGCGGCGGAAGAACGCTGGTCACCCCATCGGGCGGAAGCCCGTTTCGTGGAGATCTACCAGCAGGCACTGGTGGAAGCGCACGGTGTGGACGTCAATGACTGGCAGCCGGATTACCGCAGCCTGGCCGAGATCAATGCCTCAACGGGTGTCAAATGAATTTCGGCGGGGCGGATATATCCACGATCCTGATCGACCGCTGGGGACGCACATTCCCCCGCCCGATCTGGTCACGCTACAGCCGAATGGCTAAGGAACAGGGTTTTGACCGCTTGTACCTTTTGCTCTCCTTTGACTGCGACACACCGGAAGACGCACAGGCTGCCGCGGTTCTGGATGAAAAATTGAAGACCCTAGGGATTTGCCGCTCGTATGCCGTTCCCGGAACCATGCTGGAAGCCAATCCGGATATCTACCGGGCAATCTTCTCGCGCGGTGCTGAATTCCTGAACCACGGCTACCTGCCCCACACACAGCTTCAGGAAGGCGTATACCGGTCAACCACCTTCTATGCGAAGATGGACACGCGGGAAGTCATCAAAGACGTGGAAAACGGTCACCGGACCGTGCAATCCGTCATCGGGAAGAAACCGGCGGGGTTCCGCGCGCCGCATTTTGGCCGCGTTCCGCTTTCCATGCAGCGTGACATCATCCGCCCGGTATTGAAAGAACTCGGCGAGTTCTACTCCACCCAGACGTCACCCATCGAATCCGTCAAACACGGGCCCATCTGGTGGGACCGTCACTGGCCTGAATTCCCCATGACCGGCCAATCCCGCGCGCCTTACTCGCTGTTGGATTCCTACAGCTTTCTGCAAAGCCCCGAGGTTCGCAGGGTTACACCTGTGTACGGCGAAATGTTTATGCAGGCGATCAAAGACCTCACCAAATGGGAAACCCGCGGTCTGCTCAATATTTACGTTGACCCCTCCCACGTGGCGGATGATGCCGGATTTATGGAAGCCATGCAAATGGTTCACGATCTGCGTATACCCTCACTCACCTATACGCAGGCACTGGAAATTGACGCGTCTGACACGGTGGTGGAATGAAACGTCTGCTGGCTGTCTCGTGGTGCATGCCACCCATCGTACAGCCGCGCTCCATTCAGGTTTCGCGTTTGCTGGCTGCCCTGGCCGAATTTGGCTGGCAGACTGATGTAGTCTGCGTGGATCCGTCATCGCTGCGCGAGGGTATTAACCTGGATGATTCCCTGAACCGGCCCGCCGGCGGAAGAGTCAAAAAATATCCGGTACCCAGCCTGGAAGATTGGGCGCCGGTGCGTGTTTTGAACCGGCTTTTCCCGGGGCTGGCTTTTCTGCCGGACCCGAAATGGATATGGAAAAATGCCGCCTGGCGGAAATTATGCGCCCTGTCTGGATCCAATGACTATGACGCATTCATCAGTTTCGGCCAGCCCTGGACGGATCACCTGAGCGGGCTGCAATTCAATGTGGAACATGACATCCCATGGATCGCACATTTCAGCGATCCGTGGGCGGATAGTATTTTTGTGCAATCGTCAAAATGGGTGATGAAAAACCGGCTTGAAATGGAAAAATCGGTCATCAGCTCGGCCGATGCCATCGTGTTTGTATCTAATGAAACCACCGAACTGGTGATGAAGAAATACCCGGCAGAGTGGCGCGCGAAAGCCCACGTCATCGCGCACGGTTTTGAACCTGAAGAACAAACCGGCAAAATAGGTAAACATGAGCCCGGCGATCCGGTGGAATTTGTCTACACCGGCAATTTCTACGGAAGCCGCACACCCGATACACTCCTGGAAGCCGCCGCCCGTTTGCAAAAGGATGGGGATATTGCCGGTCGGTTCAAGATCCGGTTTGTAGGCCCGATCCTCGATGGATACCCGGGAAGAATCGCCCGCATGGGGTTGGACGATACGGTTGTGTTCGAGGGAACAGTAACGCACGCTGACAGTCAGGCATTCTGCCGGCAGGCTGACGTGCTGCTGGTGATCGATGCGCCGTCGGATACTCCCAGTGTTTTCCTGCCCAGCAAACTGGTGGACTACCTGGCATTCAACAAACCGGTACTGGGCATCACACCCGCGCAGGGTGCCTCCGCTGACCTGATCTGCCGGCTTGGCTGCCCGGTGGTGGACCCGAAAGACGTGGACGGGATCACCCGCGAACTCGCCGGATTCATCACAGCGGCGAAGAACCGCCCGCTGACCCTGCCGGCCTCGTTTCGTAAAACCGCAGCTGAATACGAGATCAGCCGCGCGGCATCAAAATTGAATGACCTGTTGACTTCTCTCGCCGGTTAGAACAACTCTACGGGCACTGAAGTTCAGTTTTTACTTTTACCGAGAACTCGCGGGCTTCCGCCCCGCCCTTCTGAACCGCCGGTTCCAGGCGAGACCAGTCAGCGCACAGGCTTTTCTCCATGTTGTCCGTCAACGCATCGGCTTTCACGGTTAATTCGTAGGCGGTCTTCCAGTCGCCGTTGCGGGCATACCCGGTGATGAAGGGTTCATATTCCATGCCCACAGCCGGTGTAAGGTTCTTTGACGCGGCTTCGGCGCCCAGGCTGGCTACGGCATCCCATTCCTCAAACTGGGCAGCCAGGTCAGCCTTCTGGTAGTAATAGCACCAGCCATGCTCCGGTTCAGAGCCGAAAATGCCGGCAGGCGTCACCCGCGGATCAATGTTCTCTTTGAGGATCTGATCCAGGTTGGAAATTTGCGCCAGCTTCGCCTCCATGGATGACAGGAAGGGCGAGAATTCATCCTGCGGCTTAAGGAGGCGCATACAGGCGTCACCGGCTTTGTAATTCGGCACGATCCCGTTGGAGGTTGACCCGCTGAACTTCAGATTGCGGATCGAGTAAGTCACCGGTAGGTCAGGGATGAAATCCGGAATGTCATTGCCGTAGGCACGCATGGAACTGAAGAACCAGTAAGGCAAGTGCTGCGCGTCCATATCCGGCGCGTATATGGCATTCATGGCGTAACTGACGGAATAATCGGCGATCAGGCCGAAGGGCATTTTGGTGCCAAACAGGGCAGTGCCCGGTTTCATGGCCGGAACACGCCAGTAGAATTGCCAGTAATACTCACGCTGGATCTCCCAGTTCAACCGGTAGCGGTTGACTTCACGGATCTGTGACGAGATGGACAGCGCCAGCAGCAAACCAAAGACGGCGGATTTCTGCAACTGTTTATACCCGAGCCGAGAGACCAGCGTGATGACGATCATGGTGATGCCGATCATCGGGCCTAATGAGAAGCGGTCGGACCATTGCCCCACAATGATCTGCCGGTCTGTGATCCACACCGGCAAGCCGCCAGCCATCAACGCCAGCCCTCCCAACAACAGCCAGTCAATCAGGAACAGGCGGTCACCCGCCTTGTTATCGGTTGGGGCATCTTTCCTCCCCAGAACCACAGCCGCGGTCACAGCGGCGAAGCCACCCATGATCCATCCAAACCAGGCTGCCTTGGAAGCCAGGTCAATTTGACCGGGTTGGATGGTATTACTCCAGGCAAAGATCAACAGGTACAGGAAATCCTGAAGAATATTTTGCGCGAGGTGAATGACCATCCCGGCAGGATCTTTTTTGAAAAACGCAAGGTTGATCACCCCGTTGGGGTCATCTGCCCCCGGGACGGGTTTGAAGATCAGGAAGCGCCACGCGATAAACCCGGCCAGCGGAATGAGATATGGCAGCCACCACTGGAGGACCCAGGCCAACCGCTTCCTTCGATCAGGAACGTCATCACGGAACAGCACCCACAACAGGTATGGCCGGATGATTTCAAGACCGACAAAATATTCGATGGTCATCATCTGAGCGAAGGAAGCCACAGCCGCCAGCAAAGTCAATGGAACATACCACCGGCGGTAGCGGACAGAAAGTACTGTCAAAATAAGTGACGCGCTGAACAGGGCAAGCGCCGCAAAATGCCGGCTGTAGGTGACAGCGATCGTCTGCTGGAAGAACGCGGGGAACACAGCCAGCAACAGCGTCAGCCAGCCGGTTTCAAAACGGCGGCGCGGCCAGACCTGCGAGAACGTCCACCACAGCCCCAGCAGCGAGAGGTATCGCAACACCAGGTTGAAACCCTGCCAGAGGATGGGGTTGTCACCAAACATCGGGAAAAACACCAGGTATACCCAGATCGTCGTCGGGCGGTCGTACAGGAAGTATTTCAGAAACTCATCCGGCGAATTCAGGTGATAGAGGAAAATATCCTCCCAATCATCCCAGTAAAAACCGAGTGACCCGATCTGCAGGCCGTATACCAGCAGCATGACAGCCCCCAGTAGTGCAGGGAATACCCAGGGCTTCGAGAGCCAGTCAACTAGACGTTTCTTCCAGGGTTCAGGCTTCATGGATGGCTCTCTTTCGCCGCTTCGTCACATTTCAAAGCCGTATTCGCTTTTTGTGACCATTCACCTGAAACATTCGCCGGTGCATTCTTCCACAGATGGCAGAAGAAGAGAGTCTGATCTTTATCCATTTCCTGCGCTTTTAATGAAACAGTAAGGGCTTTTTCCGGTTGATCGATATGTTGATACGCCTGTAATACTGGCACATATTCCACGGCGGATTTCGGAGTGAGTCCGCCGGTTTCGGCTTCTTCATACAGGCGAACCGCTTCAGGCCAGTTCTGTACCTGGCGGGCGCTGTCTATTTTCTGGTAGGTGTAACACCAGCCGTGCTCCGGCTCCGGTCCAAACACCGATACCGGCGGTGTGGATGCCGTCTCCGGATGAAGGTCAATCAGTTCCGGCTTTGCCAGTTTGAACAATACGCCGTCATCATTTGACAGGCCAGCCCGTGAATGGTCTTCCGGAGTGATGATGTGCAGGCAACTTGTGCCATAGGAGTATTCCGCCACCAGGACTTCATCGGTAGTGCCTTTGAAATGGGCGGTCAGGTAGCGGTAGTCAAAGGTGTTGCCCGGTTTTAACGCGGGGACAAGGTCGCCGGTCATTCCTCCGGCGCGGAAATACCACAGGGGGGCGTCGTACGATTTACCTCCCTGATCATATATAGCGTTCAGGGCAAATCCGATGTGCAGGTCGTTGACCAACGCGAAGGGCATTCCCGGTCCAACAACCGCTGTCCCCGGTTGGATGGCCGGCGCGCGCCAGGCCATCTGCCAGTAATAATCGTTTTGTGTATCGCGGCTCAGCCGGTACTTGTTGACCGTCTGCATCTGGCTGGACAGGGCAAAGGCAAAGAGGACGCCGAGCAGGATAGCCTGCTGCAACCGACGCCGTGAAAACCAGTGGACGGTGCCAACGAGCAAAAGAACCGCGCCAAACATGGGACCAAGCACGAACCTGTCGGCCCACGGG
>CAYQTY010000226.1:0-5904 GCA_964420535.1 uncultured Leptolinea sp.
GCCGGGTTGCCTGCGCGTGCTGGATGCCGATTACGACCCGGTCAATCCGCTGCTGTCGCCGCTGATGCGTGAGGCGGCAAAACGCAGCAATCCTGAGGTGATCATCCCCGAAACCAGCAGTGCGATGCCATCACGTTCGCCGGATACTGATGTGTTTGGCGCCGAGCCGGTACATGGCTGGTGTTATTACTTCGAGAAAGCCAGTCTGCTGGCGGATCAGGGGAACTGGCAGGCGGCAGCAGAACTGGGAGATCAGGCATTTGCCCTTGGGGATTACCCGAACGACCCGATGGAACGTTTTGTATTTATTGAGGCCTACGCGCGGACGGGGAAGATGGAACGCGCGCGGGAGCTGAGTGACGAAGTATTGAAGATCACCCCGTTAACACAGGCTCCGCTCGACAAGCTGTGGGAAAGAATCGAAAAACAGTAATTACGGTCTGCATGGAGGACAACAATGCCTGAGACAAAGTATGTTTCGTTTGACCTGGAAATTGCCAAAATCCTGCCCGGTGACTTTTCAGATTGGAAACGTCACCGCCCGTTGGGGATCACCTGCGCGGCCACAAAACTGGGTGACGAAGAACCTCTGGTATGGTACAGCAAAGAGGAAAATGGACAGGCTTCCAGCCGGATGAATGAGACCGACCTGGGTACCCTGGTCGATTATCTGGAACAAGCGGCTGCCGGCGGATACCAGATCGTCACATGGAACGGGCTGGGGTTTGATTTCAATATTCTCGCGGAAGAGAGCAGGGAGTGGGAGCGCTGCAAAGCGCTGGCTACCAACCATACCGATATGATGTTTGATTTCTTCTGCCGCACGGGGTTTCCCATCGCGCTGGATAAAGCCGCGAAAGCCATGGGGCTGAAAGGAAAGCTGGAAGGCGTCACCGGTGACCAGGCGCCCATCCTGTGGCAGCAGGGGAAGCATGAGACGGTGCTGGCGTATGTGGCGCAAGACGCGGTGACCACCCTCGAGGTGGCGAAAACCGCGGAAGCCCGCGGGCGCATAAGCTGGATAACCCAGCGCGGACAATTGAAAGACCTTCCAATAAAGGGCGGATGGCTGCCCTGCAATAAAGCCGTGTCACTTCCTCAACCGGATGTATCGTGGATGAGTAAACCGGTATCCCGTCAGGAATATTACGGGTGGGTGTTGGAAAAATAGTATAAGATGATCGTAATCAAATATTAAATGAAGATATTTTAAGTGTTTGCGAAACTAAAAATAAATATCGGGAACCAGACTCATGCAAGCATTTATTGATCCTCCGCGAAATATCCCATTATTTCTCAGGTTTGGAATCTGGATATCAAAGAAGGTGACCGGTAAAGACCTGCTTCCCGCCAGAATTCTGGCATGGTATCCCAGGGCGGCTGTTGGGTCTGGAATGCTGGAATCGCTCGTTGCTCATAAAGATGGAAAGTTGGATGAGCGCATCCTTAAGATCGTACGCATTCAGGCTTCCTATTCGGCTTCATGCAATTTCTGTATTGATATGAATACCAATCAATATGATGCAACCGGAATCACCGAGGATGAATTGCTCGTCTTACAGGGACGCAAACCACTGAATGATGTAAACACCTTTTCAAAACGGGAATCATTGGCCATTAGGTATGCCATCTTGATTTCACAAACCCCCTTAAGGTTTTCCATCGATTTTATCGATGAGCTAAAAGCACATTTCAACGAACGCGAGATGGTTATTTTGGCTTCCACGGCTGCTCAGGTCAACTATTGGGCCAGATTGATCCAGGCGCTGGGGATACCCCCGGCAGGGTTTAATAAGAACAGTTAATCCAGGCGGGTGTGTTGACCGCCCATTTTCGGATAATTTCTTCATGAATTAAATGCAAAAGGCGGATTAGTGCGGTCAACGCACCATTCCTGCTCCAATTTAAAATTGAATCTTCGCATACAAATAGTTTTTCGCGGTTGTATTTTCCATTCTCTCCATCTATAGTGAATTAATAACCAATTGCCCCGTCTCCGGAATTGGAGGGTGACATGAGACGACTCCCATTACCAATTACCGCCGTCTTCATTGGAATGATAATCATCCTCGCAGCCTGCAATATGCCGTTGACCCGGCCCACCGCGGCTTTCACCCCAACCAAAACACTACTTTCGCAGGTAACCGCTCCAACGCAACAGGCTCCAACCGTACAGGTTCCTACCGAACCGGTACCAACCGGGCTTCCGCCTGAACCGGCAGAGTCTATAACCCCTGCCCCCGTTCACGTTGACATCCCCGGATCGCCGGTTGGTAAGATATTCCAGACCGTGTGGGACCAGACGGACGAGAAGACCGCTCCGCAAAAGCAGGCCTTTGGCGGTGACGATTACCGCAATGGAAAATACGAACGCCCCTTTGACCAGGCTATGAATTACATTCCGCTGGCAGACCTGGTCTCCGTGAAGTTAAACCGGGAAGACCCGTTATGGACGTATGTGCTCTTTCAGGTTCAAAAACCCTTCAGCGATGACCCGAATGCTGAGGTCAGCTTTGCCATTGAACTGGATACTGACCTGAACAATAGGGGCGACTACCTGATCGTCACCGGTAAACCGCAAAGCACGGAATGGTCCACAGACACTGTGCAGGTATTGAATAATCCGGATATGAATGTGGGCGGGGAGATCCCGGTAATGCCGGATATCTCATTATCGGAAGGGCGCGGATACTACAATCAACTTTTTAGCAATGGCGAGGGTGAAGACCCTGACCTCGCCTGGTCAAGATTGTCGGATACCGATCCGGCGGTAGTTGAGATTGCCTTTAAGAACACGCTGGCGGGCGGAGAGACTGGAACATTTATCTGGCTTCCCTGGGCAGATGCCGGGATGCTGAACTGGTCATTATTGGAATATAACGACCACATCTATTTCACCGATGCCGGTTACCCCTTGAAAGAAGACGCGCAAAATTATCCGATAAAAGCCCTGTGGGGCGTGGATAATACCTGCCGGGTACCATCCGGGTTTACACCGGTTGGTCTCATGCCGGGCCAATGCCCGGATGTAATCGTACCGGATGTGCCGGTGACTCCGCATACCCCTCGTATTTGCCGGAGGCCCTGCATTTCACATCCGGGGTGTTGTGATTAATTCGATAGCCATTGAAATACCATACTTTTTGATCAATAATGGATTTAGACCTGACTAATCAGAATAGAAAGTGTGGTACGACTATGAATAGAAATAAAGGTTTAAACGCCTTCCTTATCATAGCAATTTTCTTCGCGTTCACAGGCTGTAATATGCCTTTAGAAAAACCCGCACCCCAACCAACTCAAGAGGTGGTACGACCCAATCCGACACCTTCTCCTGAACCCACACTGACGTCAACTCCCCCGGAACCCACTATCACCCCTGAACCGGAAATTGTGCACGTCATGTGGCCGGGTTCTCCCATCGGCAATGTCAATCAGACAGTTCATGACCAGGTGGATGACGCCACCGCTCCACAGAAGCAGGCATTTGGTGGAGATGACTTTAAGAATGGCAAATACGAACGCCCGTTTGACAAAGATATGAATTATCTGCCCTTTGCCGATCTTGAAACTGTCCTGCTTAACCGGGCTGACCCTCTGTGGATCTATATCAGCCTGAAGGTTAAAGGAGCTATATCAGATGAAGCAGCCAAAGATGTCCACTTTCTAATCGAGATTGATAAAGACATCGACAGCCGGGGCGATATTCTGATCGTCACCGGCCTGCCCAAAAGCCAAGATTGGTCTACGGATTCAGTAATAGTCATCTCGAATCCCGATATCAATGTTGGCGGAACCGTGGTGGTAAAACCCGACCCTGATCTTTCAGAGGGCCGTGGATACTATGAGATTCTTTTTGATAATGGCAAAGGGGATGATCCTGATCTGGCTATGTCAAAGTTATCCAAAACTGATCCAAACACTATATTGATTGCTTTCAAGAATACACTGACTGGCGGTGAAAAAGGAAAGTTTATCTGGCTGCCATGGACGGATACAGGGATGTTGGACTGGTCATTGTTTGAATTCAACGACCATTTCACTTTTGAACAGGCGGGGTATCCGCTAAAGGAAGATGCACAAAATTATCCTATTAAGGCTGTCTGGGGCGTGGATAATACATGCCGTATGCCATCCGGGTTTACACCGAACGGCACTATGCCCGGGTTGTGCCCGAATTATGACCCGCCTCCTTCACAGGGACCGCCCAAGGATCCCGGTTGCGTTTGGGTATGCAGTCCACGTCTCCCAGCCTGCTTCTGTAGATAAAAATCAAATACCTGCTTAAAAATTTCACCCCTGAATAAGGGGTGTATTATTTAATTCACAAAGATCACCCACATAATCACCCACTGATTGCCTGACTTATAAATAAAATCAGTAGGAATTTTGGAGAAATTTTGAATATCATCGTTGACGACCTTACTGGCCCGGAGATCCAATCTCTGCTGGCGGAGCATTTACGTTTTATGTATGCCATATCACCGCCCGAAAGCGTCCATGCATTGGATCTGGATGAACTCCGGCAGCCGGAGATCACTTTCTGGTCTGCGTGGGATGATAGGGGCGAACTGATGGGTTGCGGCGCGTTGAAAGCGCTGGGAGACGGTGAGGGGGAGATCAAATCCGTTAACACAGCGCCACATCACCGCAGAAAGGGAGTGGCCAAACAGATGATGGACCATATCATCACCATTGCCCGCATTCGCGGTTATAAACGGTTGTATCTTGAAACCGGTTCAGAGCCCGAATTTGCTCCGGCCAGGCAGCTCTACGAGTCACTTGGTTTTTTCTATTCGCCCGCCTTTCGCGGAGTACACAGACGACCCCCTCAGCACCTATATGACCCTGACGTTATAAATCAGGATAACTGCCTGAAGATGGTATATCGCGGTTGGTGATAAACACAGTGTCATTTTAAGTTTGCCATACTGGTACTTCTGACTATCCTGCCTATAATGAGTAGATATGCAGGAAGGTGCCTTATGATGATCCATTATTCCCGATTGCCCGTTCGTTTCATTCATCTTTTCATTGTCAGCCTGTTGGTATGCGGACTTTTCGCCTCCGGGGTAACCGCGCCGGTTTTGGCTGCCGGTCCGGATTCCACCCCCACACCAACCCCGCCAACTCCTCTTCTGATCCCGCCTACACCGGTTCCAACAGAAACCGGCCCGCAGGCATCCGTCGCGCTGTACACGCCGGGGCAAAGCATTGTAATGGACAGTATCAAGATGATCACCGCGAAAGAAGGCTGGGGAATCAGCCGATCGTCGGTTCTGGTGACGGTGGATGGAGGGAAAACCTGGATTGAGGTAACTCCGCCTACTGCTCTTCTGACTAATGGAGATACCACCGCTTATGGCGGATTCTATGATACAAAAACCGCATGGGTGGTATTCTCGGCAGATGACCAGATCAGCCCATCGGAGGGAATCTGGTACACAACTGATGGCGGTGTCACCTGGATGCCTGGACCTCCACTTGGTCACAAAGCTTTTGGTGACCGTATGTGGGCGGAGTTCTCTGTGCTGGATGCCCGGAATTTGTGGGTGATGATCCGCGGCGTGTATGTTGGAGCGGGAACGCATTTTAACCACCAGTTGTTTCGCAGTATTGACGGAGGTTACTCCTGGGTGACGTATGAAAGCCCGAATAGTGACGATTACACCGGTATGGCATTCTTCGGTAATGACGGTGTACGCACGCTGCAAACTACCGGATCCTACGCGCCCGCGCCTCCGGTGCTTGAAACCACTTCGGATGGCGGGATGACATGGGTATCACGCGAACTACCGGCTCCGCAGATCAAACCGGATCTTTTCAAGCGGTATCCGTATTGCGAAACCTATTCCCCCGCGATGCTATCATCCCAATCCATTCGGGTGCTGATGGGATGTTTTG
>CAYQTY010000227.1:0-208 GCA_964420535.1 uncultured Leptolinea sp.
CGATCCCACCGCCAAAGAGCGCCCCGAGAAGGGTCTGCTCGCCCTGCGCAAGGGATTGGGCGTTTTCGCCAACCTGCGCCCGGTGAAGGTTTACCCGAACCTGACCGATGCCTCACCCCTGCGGCCCGAGAAACTGGCCGGCGTGGATATGATGGTGGTGCGTGAGTTGACCGGCGGCGTGTACTTCGGTGAACCTAAAGGCCGCGAG
>CAYQTY010000227.1:218-5898 GCA_964420535.1 uncultured Leptolinea sp.
ATGGCGTTCCAACTGGCCGGGGGACGTCGCAAGAAGGTCACCTCTGTGGACAAGGCCAACGTGCTCGAGTCATCCCGCCTGTGGCGCCAGGTGACAGCCGAAGTAGCGAAGAATTACCCCGATATCAAAATGGAAAACATGCTGGTGGATACCGCCGCCATGCGCCTGGTCTCGAACCCGGCGGAATTTGACGTGGTGGTCACCGAAAACATGTTCGGCGACATCCTCACCGATGAAGCCGCCGTGCTCTCCGGCTCCATGGGATTGCTGCCCTCCGCGTCACTTGGCAGCGGCGGACCCGGCCTGTACGAACCGATCCACGGTTCCGCGCCGGATATCGCCGGTAAGGGCATCGCCAACCCCATTGGCACCATCTTGAGCTCAGCGTTTATGCTGCGCTACTCGTTGAAACTGGAAAAAGAAGCGGCTGCCGTTGAAGCCGCCGTTGAAAAGACCATTGCTTCCGGCAAGCTGACCGCCGACCTGGGCGGCAAAGCCAACACGACTGAAGTGACCGAAAGCATCCTGGCCAATCTATAAGGAAATATTTACCGGAGGTATCAACATGGCTTCATATCCAAAATTCGTGTGGATGAACGGCAAGATCGTGGAGACCGAAAAGGCCACCGTCCCGTTCTTCAACACTACCCTGCATTACGGCGCCGGCGTTTTTGAAGGCATCCGTTGTTATTCCACGGCGAAAGGTCCGGCGGTCTTCCGCTTGAAAGACCACATGGACCGCCTGATCAACTCAGCCCGTATTCTGGGTGTGCGCGAATTCCCCTTTACCCCGGAAGAACTCTGCCAGGCAACCAAAGATGTGATCAAGGCGAATGGCTATTCGTCATGCTACATTCGCCCGCTGCTCTACCTCACCGGCCCGCTGCCTTCTTTGAATCTGGATAACGGCAAGGCAGCCGTGGGCATCGGCGTTTGGGAAATGGGCGCCTACCTTGGGCAGGAACAAATTGAGAACGGGATGAAAGCCAATGTGTCTTCCTTCACCCGCCACCATCCGAACGTCACGATGACCAAGGCTAAAGTCACCGGCAACTATGCCAACAGTATTCTGGCCAAGACGGAATCAATCCGCTTCGGGTTTGACGAAGCCATTATGCTGGATCCGCAGGGGTACGTGGCGGAGTGCACCGGCGAGAACATCTTTTTGGTGCGCAAGGGGCAGTTGTATTCGCCCATCACCGCTGACACGCTGGAAGGAATCACCCGCGACTCGCTGATGGCGATCATCCGTGAACTGGGGTACACCGTCACCGAAACGATGGTCGGCCGCGACCAGTTGTATATCTCGGACGAGGTCTTCATGTGCGGCACGGCCGCCGAGTTGACACCCGTCTCTGAGATTGACGGCCGGGTCATCGGCAGCGGGAAGATGGGTCCCATCACCCGCAAGATCCAGTCGGAATTCTATAAAGTGCTGCGCGGTGAGCATGCGCTGTCAGAAAAGTGGTTGGATTACGTGGAGTAGGATGTAGTATTGTGCGATCTAGACCCTTAGGATTTTTAAAACCCTAAGGGTCTTTTGTTATGGATTGGTATATACACTGTATTTACAACACCACCTCCCCGTGGGATGCTGTTGAACGCCCAATCGCTTACACAATCGATAAAAATAATCTTAACCATTATCAGAGTGCGTGAAACGCATCATAGTCTGCCGGGTATTTGCCTTTGGATGGTTGACTTCTCACCCCCATCCCGGCCTTCCCCCATCTCAAAAACCGAGATGGAGGAAGGTGATTTCTTAATTTTTTTCACTAAAAAATTGACACAAATCCATAGGGTTTCGGCGCGAACATACAAAATCATCCCAATCCCTTCCGCAGGTTGTGCTAAACTTTCTACATTAACATCATTCCCATCCGGTGGAGCATCCCCATGACAGAACACAAGTCAGGCGCCCAGATCAGCGCCAAAGCATTTCTTCAGGCTGTTGCCATTATCTTCCTGTTAATGATGGTTTCCGGCATACTCACTCAGGTCATCCCGGCCGGGTCTTACACCCGCGTTCAGGTTGACGGCCGTGACGTTATCGACCCCGCATCGTTCCAGATTGTTGACCGCCCCGATTACCCTTTCTGGCGCTGGTTGACCGCCCCGTTTGAAGTACTCGCCACCCCTGACGGCCTGACCAAGGTTGTACCGATCATCGCCTTCATTCTGCTGGTGGGCACTGCCTTCGGCGTTATGGACCGCAGCGGCATTTTGCGTGCGGTCATCGCGCGCATCGTGAAAACGTTCGGCGGGCGTAAGTACCTGCTCCTGCTGGTGGTCACTTTTGTATTCATGGCATTGGGCGCGTTCTTCGGCATCTTTGAAGAGGTTATCCCGCTGGTACCGCTGGTTCTGGGCCTTGCCTATTATCTCGGCTGGGATTCACTGACCGGCCTGGGTATGTCCATCCTGGCGACCAATGTGGGATTCTCGACGGCGGTGTTTAACCCGTTCACCCTGGGAATCGCGCACCAGCTCTCCGGTCTGCCGTTATACTCGGGCGCCGGTCCGCGGGTGATTTTGTTCTTCATTGTCTATGCCATCCTGGCTCTGTTCATCACGCAGTACGCGAAGAAGATCGAAAAGAAACCGGAAGCCTCTCTGGTATTTGAAGAAGATAAAGCGGAAAAAGTGAAGTTCGGCAGCTTTAATGTTGACGACACTATTTCAACAGATCCGAGGATGAAAAACGCGGCCATTTTCCTTGGCGCGTTTTTCGCCCTGATCCTGCTGGTGTTGTTCGCCATCCCCTTTGTTGAAATCCTTCGGGATATCGCCCTCCCGCTCACCGGCCTGTTGTTCGTCATCGGCGGCATCGGCGCGGGGTTGATCTCCGGCGCGGGCAAGTCCGCGTGGACAGCCGCGTGGGACGGGTTCCTCGGGATCGTCCCTGCCATTCCACTGTTGATGATGGCGGCCAGCGTTAAGCACATCATCACCTCGGGCGGTATTCTGGATACTGTGCTGCACTGGGCCAATAACGGCCTGCAGGGCACCAACCCGTTTACCGCCACGTTGTTGATCTACGGTCTGACCCTGGTGCTCGAGTTGTTTGTCACCTCCGGCTCGGCCAAAGCCTTTTTACTCATCCCCATCCTGATGCCGCTGGCAGACCTGGTGGGCGTCAACCGGCAGATCGCCGTCAGCGCGTACACCTTTGGTGACGGCTTCTCGAACATGGTCTACCCCACCAATGCCGCGCTGCTGATCACCCTGAGCCTGACGGTCATCCCCTACCCAAAGTGGGTGCGCTGGGTGATGAAGCTTTGGCTCATGATCCTGCCGGTGACGGTCATCTTCCTGGCTATCGCGGTCGCCATGAATTACGGCCCGTTCTAATTATTTCGAGAAATAAATATGACCTCAGTCCCCGAATCGTATACACAATCCCGGTCGCGCTTTCAGGCGCGGCTGGATACCGTCACCGCGCGCTGGCAGGAGGCCGTCTTGAGAAGCATCCCTCTGGCGTACGACCCGAACCTGACGACAGATGTAATCTCAGCTGCGCCACTGGTTTCAAAGGATAAGCTGATCGTCATCACCACCGGCGAACACGGCATTGAAGGCTTCCTGGGTTCGGCGGTGATGGAGTTGTTCTTTGAAGAATATATCGCCCGGCTTGACCCGCAAACCACCGGTTTGCTGTTGATCCACACTATCAACCCGTGGGGCATGCACAACTGGGAGCGCCAGAACGCCCGCAATGTTGACATTAACCGCAACTTCATTGACGGTGATTTTGAATCACTGAAGAAAACCAACCCCGATTATCCGGCGTTGTCACCGTATTTCGCGCCGCAAAAACCGCTGAACGACGTTTCTACCGCCTGCCGCGATTTCTTCTTTGCAACTATCAAAAACTTCGCGATCTTCGGTTCGAAGCGCATCCGCGAGGCGGCACTGATGGGTCAGTACCATACACCGAAGGGGATTTACCACGGCGGGATGGAGCTGCAACCCGAAACAAAGACCATGATGGACGTGTACCGGGAGGGATTTGCCGGATACGCAGATATCATCCACCTTGATATGCACACCGGGTACGGCCCGCGCGACCAGATGACCCTGGTCACATCGCCGCATGAGAAACGCCCGGCGGCGGTGCTTTCAGAGAAATTCGGCGCGCCGCGAGTGGCTACCGCCAACCCTGAAGAGTTCTACACTATGCAGGGTGACATGATTGACTGGGAATACAAACTGGTGGAACGCGAGTTCCCCGGGATCGAATTCTTTGCCGCCACCTGCGAATTCGGCACGTATGGTGACTCGACGATCCAGGCGGCGCACAGCCTGCGCACGACCATCGTCAAAAACCAGTTGAACCAGCAGGGCGGCAGTCAACCCGCTAAAGAGTGGGTTGATAAGGAATTCCGCGAATTGTACCTGCCGTCTGACCCTGCGTGGCTGGTCAAAGCGTTGGCCGACGCGCGGATGTCATTTGACGCGGTGATGAAGTAACAAAACCGTTTATATCTGAGCGGACGGTGTCCATCCAGATATACCGGGGAAACTGCCGAATCGATAGAAAACATTCCCAACCGTGCCGGGGGCGGACACTGTCCGCCTCTACGACTGAACCATGACCAATTACTTTTATGGTTCAGGTGTTTCCGAAGGAGCTTGTGTCGGAGTCGCTGTGAATTTTGGCAATGCTGACGGGTCGACAGTCGGGAGAATAAATTCACCTTTACTATTTATTTCATCCCAGACCATTTTTGCAATAACATTTTCAGGATCAAGCGCAAAAGCAATACTGAGTTCTTTTAAAATAGGCTCAAGGAAGTGCGTATCCGGATTCTCGCCAAGCAACTTGTCCCATTGTTGTGTCCAAAGAATATAAGCAATTTTCGAATGAGGATCCGCCAGGTATGGGTCTATCGAACTGGCTTTTTTATATGCTTCTATGCTTTTGTCGACAAAATGATCAATCATCCAACCATGAAAATCAAATGAAACGGCACGATAGGCGTCTCCCAATTGAATATAACCATCGGCTCTCCCGGGAGATTTTTTTATGATGTTTGATGCATCAATTACTTTTTGCCATTCTTCAGGAAACACTGCCTTAAATATCAGGTTGTTCTTGGACGTCGGTTCAAGATTTATAAACTTCCATCTGGCTTCATTTCCGGTATATTCCGGGGTAAAGGGTGATACTGAGTCCCATTTGCATGAGATATTCTCTTCTGTTGCTTTATAGGGTAATCGCACAATAAATGTGCCCTTGCCTATTTCTCCATTCCAGCCACTACCTGTTTCCAAAATATATCCAAAAGCACCTGAAGCCGTAATATCAATTACATTTAATTTGTAGGTTATTTTCAGGATAGTATTTATTTGTTTAGGGAACTTTACCGGAAATTCTGCCCAATCCATCGTTTCACAAAAAAGATTTTCCCGGTAGAGAGGAGGTAATAGAATAAGAACTGGTTTGCCTTGAGAATATTCCACAGGTAAGGACTTATTGTTTGCACGTGCCTCGAATTCGGTGATTTTTGTATCATCAATGGAAGGACATCCAAGAGGAAACCGGACCATCATTTCCTCATCCTCTTCTCCATCATTAAACATCGTAAATGTAGCGGTTACCGGGACTGTTGAATTTTCCAATCGATTCAATTTTGTCAGATCGAAAATGACAACCTCTTCCGCCATCCTGACTTTGGTT
>CAYQTY010000228.1:0-5599 GCA_964420535.1 uncultured Leptolinea sp.
TTGCCGCCCCCGGCGCGGCAAACAGCACAGTCTGCTTGGTACCAATTCCCAGGGCGAACGACAGCGCGGATAAAAGGATGACGCCTGTCGAATCATTCTTCCAACCGGAATACAAAAGATACACGCCGCACACAAAAAATGCCGCCGCCATCAGGTCTGTCTGTGCGGTGGAAAGCTCAAGCGCCACGGCCGGAATGGTTATGTACAGGCCGGCAACCAAAAGTGAATGAGCCACACCCTGTTTCAACATCCTGGCCAGTCCATAAATTGCCAGCAAAGTCACGATCGAGGTGATCCACTGGGTGAATCCCGTCAGTTGATCTGTGCCTGAGAAAAGCACGATCCACAGCGAGAGGATTTGAGGATTAGCCGGGAAAACTACCTGCGGGAGGTTGTAGGGTGAAGTTATCCATGGTGTGAATGATCCGTATTGCAGCCAGAACCCTACCCGGGCCAGATAGGTAGACAGTACATCGTCGACATTTTGCGGCACGTTGAGGATCAAATAAGCGGCATAATCGTAAGCTGCCAGAAGGAAAAAGAGAAAAACAGATAGCGCTGGATTGTTACGCAGCGTATTTATTAACCGGCAAGAACCGGTTTTCATCAATTTGACGTCCAACAATTTCGGCCGTCTCAGCAAGAACCAGACGACAACTGACAGGACCAAAAACACCAGATTAGCCGTCAGGATGAAACCCTTATCGTTGACCCGGTGGTAAAGGCTGGCAATCTCAAAAACAAACACGATATGAGCAACGCACAGTAAATAAAACCCAACCAGAAATTCAGGAATGGATTTAACCTTGAAAAATGAAAGCAGAAAGAGCCCGGTCAGAACGATCATCAATGCTGAGATGATAAACAATATCCGGGGGTCGGCAGATAATAGTGTGATCACAGACGCAAGGCTCATATGCATGTTCTTCCCTGAGAATTGGAAACGCAAACAGACTGCCGGAATTGATTAATAGTGGTTTTCAGCAGTCGGGGTTTTTTATCACATTCCTACCTGAAGTGATGCTACTTCAACTCGCGGTTGCTTTCCATATCAAACAACATGGCAAATAGCATCAACTGCAGACCGGAGATGGAGCAGAGCAGGATCATGATCAGTGTCACTTCCGGCGCGGCATTCGTTGTTGCCCATCTATAGAAGAACCGGATCAACAACGGAATGTCGAGCAGCATTAAGAATGACCCGAAAAAGTAAAACAATACCAGGGGATGGAAATCCCGAATAATGTACTTCTGGACCATGCGCTTGAAGAACAATCGCATCAAAAGAAAGGAAAGGCTGAAAATGACTTTCTTGATATTAATTCCGCTGGTCTCATCCGCGTAGACCGGCCTCACAGGGACGTCAACCACCCGCATGTTATAGATATTCAGGGTAACCAGAAAATCGTTGGGCATGCCGTAGCGGGGATAGATATCTTCCAGCGGCAGCATTTTCAGGGCGCGTTTATTCAACGCGGTGTACCCGGTTTGCGAGTCAGCCACATGCCAGTAACCGCTGGCGATCTTGGTCAGGAAAGAAAGCATGGAATTGCCGAAATAACGCACCTTTGGGATCTTCTTCCAGGCCTCTCCGGTGATCAACCGGTTGCCTTTTGAATAGTCAGCTTTGTCCTGAAGCACCGGGGCGAGAAGATCAGGTAGATCGTTGGGGTCCATCTGGTTGTCACCGGCCATGACCACGGCAATATCAAGGTCATTATCACGGCAGTAAATATATCCAGTGCTGATGGCGCCGCCCACACCTTTGTTTACGTCATGGTTGATCAGAACAACCCGAGGGTTTGACTTCGCGATATCGGCAACAATCTCACCGGTGTTGTCTTTGCTGCAATCGTTGACAACAATTATCTGATCGACATACTCCGGCATTCCTGCGATTGTTTTGGCGATCAATTTTGATTCATTGTAGGCAGGAACAACTACTCCGATTTTTTTACCGTCGATCATCATTACCTCTGGTAGCATTTTAAATGAGAGATGTTATGTATTTCTTCCGGGGAATTAACGGGTTAAGTCTACCATTAATATTACGCCAACAATATTTCGCAAACACACAACCGCTGATTTTTCCCTTTAGGAAAATCCAGGGAGTTATCCGGCTAGTATATTTTCGTCAATTTTTAAGTTTAATTTGTTTTCCAAAAAATCAACAAGGCCACGGGCAGAAAGTGGTTTCGCCAGCAGGAAACCCTGAATGCCGTCACATTTCTCTTCACGCAGGTAGTTCAATTGCATTTCAGTCTCTACTCCCTCGGCCACTACAATGATATCCATTTGATGCACCAGTGAGATGATCGCGCCGATAACCTGTTTGTCTCTATCGTTTTCCGAAAGATTATCAATGAAAGATTTATCAATCTTTAAGGTGTCTATTGGCAGTAGTTGCAGATAACGGAGTGACGAATACCCGGTGCCAAAATCATCCAGGGCAATCATTACGCCCATAGCCTTCAGATCTTCAAGAATTTGACGGGTTCGTTCCAGAGATTTGATCATAACGCTCTCGGTAATCTCTAGTTCAAGATTCCGGGGAGGAAGTCCGCTCTCATCGAGAATGGACTTCAACATGCGAATGAAATCAGGATCGTCGATCTGAATAGCCGAGATATTTACGGATAAGACTATATCCGGCATATTGTATCGGTTCATTAATTCCACAATTTTCTTGCAGGCTGTCGACAAAATCCACTTTCCCAGAGGGATGATAAGCCGGGTGTCTTCGGCAACCGGGATGAATTTCATCGGGGGGACAAGTCCATACGCCGTTGACTGCCAGCGGATCAATGTTTCAAATCCTCTCAATGTACCCCCATCCAAATTGTACTGAGGTTGAAACACCAGAAAGAACTCATCATTCTCGAGCGCTTTCTTCATATGGTTCTCAAAATCGATGCGGTTCAAGATCTCATTCAGCATATCCTGCTGGAAGAAGTAAACACCATTCTTTCCGGTTTCTTTTGCTTTATACATGGCTGTGTCGGCACACCGGATCAATTCATTAGGGTCAATGCCATCACGGGGATATTTTGAAATTCCGAAACTGGCATTTATCGATAACTCATGTTTCTCAATACGGAATTTTTGCCCAAGCGATTGCCTTAATGTTTCTATATACTGGAGGATTTCATCATCTTTCAAATCCTGCTGAATGATCAAGGCAAATTCATCGCCACCCAAACGCCCGAGAATATCATTATCGTGAACAAGTTTCCGCAACCGGGAAGCCACAGCCACGATGAGCGCGTCGCCCATGGAATGACCTAAGGAATCATTGATTTTTTTAAAATCATCAAGGTCAATGAAAACCACAAAGAAGGAGAGTGCGTTATGACGTGACAAATTGACCAACAAATCCAACCGGTCCATGATCATTTTCCGGTTGGGCAACTTAGTCAATGTGTCATAAAACGCCAGATAGTTTAGTTTTTCTTCCCCGTTTTTAATGACCTGATATGAATCTTGAAGCTCTTTGTTTTGCTTTTTAAGTTCCTGTTCGGATGCCAGAATCTCTGTATTCAGGTGGAGTAATTGTTCTTTCTGCTGAATAACCTCCGCAATGTGCTTCTCATTACGGCTCATCAATATTGAGACAATCCAAACGGACAAGATTGTAAATATATTAACGACGATACCGGTGACGGCATTTGTATTTTCGACAAAAACAATAGTGAAGACAATAAGAACGATGTTTGCCGAATTTAAAAAAACTCCAGCCCGGAATCCTTTTTTGGAAAACCTTAATGCCAGGTAAATTGACAATAAAACTTCGAACTGGGCAATAATGCCTTTTCCGGCATTCGGAATATGGGGAAAAGTCAGGGAGCACATCAATCCCAGGTATGCCAGGATGCAAAGGATGAAAATCAAATTTTCACGCTTTTTCGAACGCTGTCCCTGGCCTCTGGTATTATTAAATTGATCCAGAAAGGTTTGTAAATCATTTCCTTGAATTTTTCTTATACGAGCCACATGCAACCTGACTAAATCGATACGAATAAAGTGATCAATTATGATAAATTACAGATTACACGACTGTAATCAATCCATAAAGTTATCGGCTGTTTCGTTTACTTCTTGACATCAAAATCGCGTATCGGCAGAACCTGGCAAAATAGTCGATAAATTGTTTCCAGCAGGTGCGTTTCATGATTGATCAACATCATAAACACCGGGGATCTAATTCCCCCATGATAATGGATTACTGCTACCTGAAATCGCTGTGTGAAAGGAAATAGAAATCCTGTCAGGCGGGAGGCAGTTCGTCAACCGCCTTACCCCGGCTGCCGAATATTTCCATCTGCCCGGATACTACAAGAGCAACCTGTTCTCTCACCCGGTTCATCATCAATGGATAATCGTTGTACCGTTGACCCGCCGTGTTCATATAGTCAGCTGTTGCTTTCATGGCCGCTTCAGACATCCCGGTGAAGAAATTAATCTTGGCAATCCCCAGAGAGATGGCTTTCCGGAAGTCAGCCTTGGAAATACCTGAGCCTCCATGCAAAACCAACGGGATTCCGGTTACATTACGAATCGCCTTAAGACGGTCAAAATCCAGATCCGGTTCACCCTTGTATTTGCCGTGTGAATTACCGATCGCTACAGCCAGTGCGTCTATACCGGTTTCGTTAACGAACTGTTTGGCCTGATTGATATCGGTGTACTTGGCCGGGTCGGCTTTGCCGATCAATTCACCGCCCTCCGCTCCGCCTACAGCCCCCAACTCGGCTTCCACGGTGATATTCCATGGGCGGCACATTTTTACTACTTCCCGCGTCTGACGGATGTTTTCGTCAAAATCCAGGTGGGACCCGTCAAACATGATCGATGTAAACCCGAGAGAAATAGCCTTCTCGATCGTTGGGATGGTCAGACCATGATCAAGGTTAAGGACGATTTCAAACCGTTCGCGGCTGGCAATAGCCTTGATCGCGGGAACGATGTTATCCAGAGTCACGAATGGGAGGTGAACTTCAGCAATATTCAAGATCACAGGAGATGCTGACTTTCGGGCAGCGGTAATGATCGCTTCCAGAAACTCCATATTGATCACATTAAACGCGCCAACGGCATAACCGCCCTTATACGCTTTATCCAGCACAGTTTTCATGGTAACCAGTGTCATTTTTACCTCTAAGTTATGCTTCCGTGATCAACCGAAAGGAATGATTACAAATTAAGTATTATCAGGTATTGTAGCCTGAAACCGAAAAAAATGATTTCATTAGAAGAAACCGATTTTTATGAAATGTTTTTGTTAATGAAACGCGGGTAACGGTATAACAAATCCGTTACCCGCAGCCTATTTATTATCAAAACCACTGGTTGTTAATTAGAAAATCTCAACACATTCCAGCTTAATGCCGGCAGCGAGATAACAGTTTGTTCAGTTACTACAGTATTAGCCTCGATGATGGTAGGCGTGACGGTGCCGGGCGTAGTTTCGGAATTTACCGCTTTGACATCATCATGGTGCAAAACGGTGTGTTCCACCAGACGAACTTTACCGAAGGAACGCAGATCAAGCGATAACTCAACGGGATTTCCAGCCGAACGGTTCAGGGCGAAAATCGTTAGG
>CAYQTY010000228.1:5609-5846 GCA_964420535.1 uncultured Leptolinea sp.
TGCCAACACGGCGGATGCGTCAACCACCGGGACATCGTCAAATTCGGTCGAACTGTACACCGGTGACTTGATCACCGGCTGCAGAGATTTCCCGCGCCCGTATAGCGAGGCATGCAGGTATGGCCAGTAAATCGTCTGTGCCCAGCACCCGTTCGCGCTGGTCATGATCGGCGCGATCACATTGACCAGCTGGGCCAGGCAGGCGATCTTTACCCGGTCAGCATTGCGCATCAGTGT
>CAYQTY010000229.1:0-5827 GCA_964420535.1 uncultured Leptolinea sp.
TGAATAATGAAATTGATAATCTTCAAGTATTACCTGTTCGCTTCAGCATTACTGATCCCATTGAACTGATATGGCCTCAGCACGCCTTCTGGGAAGACTGGAACGGCGAGGCTTCTATTTGGCAGACATTATTGATGCTGATAAACCTCGCTGTTTTGACAGCCGGTGTGGTTTTCTTAACATTGAAAACATCCTGGATCGGGCTGTTGCCGCTGTTCTTCAATTTCGCCTACCATTTCAGCAATTCAGCGGCACGAAACTCTGGCTGGCGCTATACCCTGCCTGCCGATTGGATATTTCTGCTCTATTTCACGGCTGGCATCTTCGCGTTGATAAATATTGGACATAAGTTATCAGTCAAGAAAATTTCTGTACAAACACAAACTCCAAAAGCAACATCATACTTCGGATTGGCTTCGTTGGCTTCCGGAATTCTGTGTATCGGCCTTCTGCCGCTGGCAGGCGAGTCTGCCTTTCCCCGGTTATATCCTCAGGCCAAAGCTGAGACTACCGGCGCTGAAATTATTAAGGCGGTATCAGGCTTATCCGATATAACCCAATCCGGTGTATCTGAATTGGTACATGATGCCGACAGCGTGATAATGAATGGCCGCATGTTATACCCCCGGTTCTATGGCGAAAAAGATGGGGAAGAAAAAACCGGCAAAACCGGCTATGCTCCCCTCTCGTATGCCCGCTACGTATTCCTGGTTGCGGGCGATCCAGAAGGTACAGTGGTCTTCCCCAACGATAATGGTGAATTGCCCCTCCGAAACGCCCGGGATGTTATCCTGGCAGGTTGTATTGATGGCCTGGCCATACAGGCGAAAGTCGTCCTTCTTCCGGAAACCGGAGAAGTATTCACAGCCAATCCGGCCCTCCCCTGGACATGCTCAAACCAACCATGATCAGCCCCGGCACGGAGTTACATCATACCGCTCCGGCTTTCAAAATCGGTTCAGTTCCCATACGCGGTGATTTAATCCTCGCGCCCATGGACGGGTATACAGACCATCCTTTCCGGTTGATCTGCCGTAAATGGGGCTCGGCCTGTATTTATTCGGAATTTATCAATGGTATGGACCTTGAAGGTAAACATCCGCCCCATCTGGCGGAACGCATGTATTTTCATGAAGCGGAACGTCCATTCGGGTTTCAAATACTGGATGATTCGCCTGATCGCATTTTGAATACTGCCCGTTTTCTTAGGAAGCGCAATCCTGATTTCTTTGATGTTAATTTGGGCTGCTGCAGTCGAACAGTCTGTTCGCGCGGCGCTGGAGCCAGTCTCCTGTTGGAACCGGAAAAAGTATCGCTGATCATCTCCCGGCTTGTAGCTGAGATGGATATCCCGGTGACGGCAAAGATCCGGCTGGGATGGGATGACAAAAACCGTAATTATCTGGATATTGCCCGGCGGATTGAAGACGCGGGCGCTTCCGCTCTTGCCGTCCATGGCCGCACAAAAATCCAGATGTATAAAGGAACGGCAGACTGGGATGCCATCGCTGAGGTAAAACAGTCCATACAAATACCGGTCATAGGTAACGGTGACGTAAAAACCTCGGATCAAATCGATCCCTTTTTACGCCACACAAAGTGTGAGGCGGTAATGATCGGCCGTGGTGCTGTCGGGAATCCATGGATATTTGCGCGGAAAAAGCGGTCAGATTGCAGTCGTCAAGAGATATTTTCAACTCTCAAGGACCATCTGACCGCTTCAATGCTGTATTTCGGTGAGAATCATGGATTGATCGTATTCCGGAAGCAGGCGATCAACTACATACAAGATGACTGGCCATCACCCGATATTCGCCGGGAAGCGTTGACGACCTCCGATTCGCAGCGATTCATCCGGATTATTAAACAGATCCTGCTGCCCTGATCACCCTTCTTCAAGTCTCTTCTTCATTGCTGCCACATCTATTTCCGGGTTGGGATATTTCATTTTCAATGACTTCAGGGTATCCGCGATAACCGTGGAAACCACAAGATTACGGTACCAGTTTCGATTCGCAGGGACAACATACCACGGTGCCCATTTTGTTGAAGTTTTTGAAATGGCATCTTCGAACGCTTCCATATAGTGCGGCCAAAGCTTGCGTTCATCCAGATCACCCTCATTGAATTTCCAGCGTTTTTCCGGGATATCCAGACGTTCCATAAAGCGTTCTTTTTGTTCTTCTTTGCTGATGTTCAGGAAGAATTTCAAAATTGTGGTGCCTTCCTCCGCCAGTTGACGTTCGAAAGCGTTGATCTGGTCATATCTCTTCTTCCATACTTCCTTCGTGACAAGATCGTGAACACGAACAACAAGAACGTCTTCATAATGACTTCGATTGAAGACAACAATCTCTCCTTTACCGGGGGTATGCGCGTGAATACGCCACAGGTAATCGTGGTCCAGTTCGATTTGAGTAGGCGCCTTGAAACTGGCAACTTTTACTCCCTGCGGATTTACTCCATCGAAGACAGCTCTGATTGTTCCGTCTTTTCCGCCCCCGTCCATAGCTTGAAAAACTACCAGCAGCCGATGTTTATGTTCGGAATACAGAAGTTCCTGCAACGAGTCAATTTCAGTCCGCCGATCTGCCAGTTTTTCTATTCCTTTCTGTTTCTTGCCATCAAATTCGCCCATATCATCAGGGGGATAATCGTCCAACTTTATCTTCTTGCCGGGTTCAACTCGATACCTGTCCATTCTCCAACTCCTCTACGTTCATAGAAATCCAGATAGTTATGTAATTATCGCTCATTTTTTATTTCCTTCAGCGAGGGTGAAGAACTTACATTACCTTTGCTATTTTGGTGGCGCGCCTTGTGAATCCGGCTTTCAGGATATATAATTCACCGGTTATTTTGGATGAAAAGAGGAAAGACACATGATTGATGTAAATGACCTTCGCAAAGGCGTTACCTTTGAACTGGACGGAAGCCTGTACAAAGTGCTGGAATACAGCCATCACAAACCGGGGCGCGGCAATGCCACCATTCGTATTAAAGCCCGTGATCTGCGTAGCGGGACCACATTGGAAAAGACCTTCCAGTCAGGCGATCGGGTACCCGATGCCCGTTTGGACTTCCACAACGTGCAGTTTCTTTATCGTGACGGCGATTTGTTCTACTTTATGGATATGGAAACATTCGAACAACCGGCCATCCCCGCAAAAGTGGTTGACGAAGCCGCTGGTTTTTTGAAAGAGAACATGGAAGTCAAGATTACGTTCTACAATAACGAACCGATCGATATTGAACTCCCCACATCTGTCGATTTGAAAGTAACCCACGCCGAAATGGCGATCAAAGGTGACACCGCCACCGGTGTAACCAAGAAGGTCACTACAGAAACAGGGCAGGAAGTACAGACCCCGTATTTTGTTGTCGAAGGTGACACCATTCGCGTGGATACCCGCACCGGTTCCTACGTCACCCGCGTATAATATCCCTAATCCTAACCCTATCCGCCTGTCACAGATATTTGGGATGGGCGGATTATTTTATCTATATGAAAACACCAGCCGGTTTTGAATGCAGTTATTTTTTTGGTGATTACTTTCGCGGAAAGAATCACGAGGAATGCCGTCTTATAGGCAATGCTCCTTCTCCCCGAAACTGGACCCGGGATATCTGCAAGCATTGCCCTGTTCCAGCAATTCAAAGGGCAAATTCTTGCTCAGATATGGTGCTATCAGCCGAAGTTAAACGGAAGTTTTTTGGATTACAAAAGACTGTAACCGTCAATACGTATTGCCGGAAAAGTCAAAAAAAGGTAGATGATCCTTATATCGGATGCGGCAGTTGCCACACATTACCGGAAATTTTCCTGGGAAAGAATGAATAATGCTTTCTGTCTTGTTTGATCTTGACGATACACTCATCAACAATAATGCTGACCGCTTCACCCGCGTATACATGGATCTGTTAGGCAAGTATTTACAGCCGTATGTTGATTCCAAAGTTATGATGCCAAAGCTTTTGGAAGGCACCGGACACATGATCCATAAATCAAGTGTTGCCGGTACTCTCGAAGAAACGTTTGACCAGGTTTTCTACCCCGGCATTGGCCTGGACAAAGAACAATTGGCTCCGGCACTGTTGGATTTTTACGGTAATATATTTGCGCAGTTGCAATCTGAAACCTCACCCATGCCGGGTATGGCTGATCTGGTTCGCGAATGTCTTTCTCGCGGATGGAACGTGGCAATTGCTACCAACCCATTATTCCCTCTGGCTGCCGTCCATCACCGTGTTCGTTGGGCTGGACTTAGCCCGGAGAATGACCGGTTTTCTACCTTGACCGCCTATGAATCCTATCATTTTGCCAAACCCCAACCAGCATATTTTGCAGAAGTTGCATACCGCACAACAGCTTTGGAACATCCGATCGTAATGATAGGAAATGATCTAAAGTATGACATTTACCCGGCTGTAAAGGCGGGCCTGCCAGCCTATTGGCTCACAACTTCGAACACCTCCCTGCCATCCGATCTTCCGGTAGAATGTGATTGCGGTCCAGTGGAAGGGATTCTACCCTGGTTGGAAAAAATCAATAATCTGCCGAACTACCCACGCCCGGTAACCAGCAGTGCTTTACTTGCGTTTCTGCGCGGCGGGGCTGCAGCGATTGATGCGATTTCCCGTGAACTACCGGAAGACAAATGGAATGCTCGTCCTGTTGAATCAGAATGGTGCCTGACAGAGATACTCTGCCACCTTCGCGATGTTGATAGTGAAGTAAACCTCGTTAGAATAAACACCATATTGCAGGAAACACAACCATTTATCGCCGGAATAGAATCAGATCATTGGTCAATCGACCGTGATTATCTCCGCCAAAACGGCCGTGACGCGCTCTCAGGATTTCTGGCAGCGAGGCAGCTGATCATTGAGCGCCTTGAAGGAGTATTAACGGAAGACTGGGACCGGGTGATCCGTCATTCCATTTTTGGTCCCACATCCTTGAAGGAACTGGTCTGGTTCATAGTAAGCCATGACAATAATCACATCAAACAGATCAAGAATCTGACTTTGTAAACTCTTTGTGATAATTTGACGTACAATATCTGGGAGGCGGGAAACGCATTTCTGTTCTCTTTGACAGGTCTGTCTGAATGGAATAGAATATTTTTGATTTGCCTCCCTATCCAATAATTGAAAAACAGGGGAAGATTTCGGCGAAATTCATGGGGCCTCACTTCAATAAACATCCAGATTCGCTTAATAATGATTCAACCCAATGGCGGGGAAAAACCCTGGACTTGTTGTATTACATTGCTTTAACGTGTGCCTCAATAGAGATGTTTTTTCTCTATAATTATTTTCAAATTAATCAAACATATTCACAAAATTTTGTCTTTTTCATTTGTATTTTTATCGTAACGGTGATTTTTACCTTTATAAAACCATTGGGATATGAGATCCGCGCGAACGGGCTTGCCGCGATCATTTTGTCTTTTGGCGTGGTGGACCTGTTTACCACCGGGTTAACGGGTGACGGCCGTATTTTCCTTATCGCGGCTCCGGTTACAGCACTTTTACTGGTTGGTTCACCAAATAGTGCGGTTTTTACGCTAATAAGCCTGCTCACATATGTGATTGCCGGTTTCACACCCTACCTCGAATTTGTCCCCCTTCAGTTTATTCCGATAGAAGACGCAATTGATCAGTACACATGGATCACATCAGGGATAGTCTTCTCAACGGTTATGATAGGCCTCGTTATTTTGGGATGGAAATTTTCCAGCATGAGCAAACGCACATCCCAACAAAACACTATTCTAACCACTGAAAGCAAATCGCTCCGTGATCTAACGAATGACCTGCAAGC
>CAYQTY010000230.1:0-5816 GCA_964420535.1 uncultured Leptolinea sp.
GTGGTCAGGTGCGGATTGTTTATTCTCCACTCGATGCCCTGAAGATCGCTGCCGAGAATCCGGATAAACAGGTGGTGTTTTTTGCCATCGGTTTTGAAACCACGGCTCCTGTCAATGCCATGAGTGTTCTACAAGCGAAAGCCTTGGGATTGAAGAATTTTTCTATTCTTGTCTCCCAGGTTTGCGTTCCACCCGCCATGCATGCCATTCTCAGCACTCCAGAGAACCGCGTGCAGGGTTTTCTTGCTGCAGGGCATGTATGTTCGGTTATGGGCTACTGGGAATACCCTGGAATAGCTGCAAAGTATCAAATTCCGATTGTTGTTACCGGCTTTGAGCCTCTTGATCTTGTTGAGGGCATATTGATGACCGTGCGGCAGTTGGAAGAAGGCAGAAATGTTGTGGAAAACGCCTACAGCAGGGTTGTGACTGAGAAAGGAAATATTCCGGCTCAGGAAATGATCAGAAAGGTCTTCGAACCTTGTGACCGGGGTTGGCGTGGTATAGGCGAAATCCCCATGAGCGGATTAGGGTTGCGAAGTGAATTCGCAGATTTCAATGCTGAAACACGTTTCAATGTGGGTGAAATAAAAACCCGTGAATCAGAAATATGTATTGCAGGGCAAATATTGCGGGGCACAAAAAAGCCTCCTGAATGTCCCGCTTTTGGTACGCTGTGCAACCAGGATCATCCCCTAGGAGCCACTATGGTTTCATCAGAAGGCGCCTGTGCGGCATATTTGCGGTACGGGCGTTCCAGGACCGGAACATCAGAGAAAGCAATACTATGACCGCTACTTTACCGGCTTTTGAAGGCCCCGTTTGCCCTGTACCCCTGTTCCATCAAGACCAAATCGTTATGGGGCATGGCAGTGGTGGGCGCATGACCGCTGATTTGATTCGGACAATATTCCAGCCTTTTTTTTCAAATCCGGCGTTGGATGAAGGCAACGATTTTGCCTCATTACCTGTTCCTGCCTTTGACAGTAACAACGGCCGGCTGATCGTGTCAGTCGATTCGCATGTTGTCAAACCCATCATCTTCCCCGGAGGTGATATTGGACGCCTCTCCATTTGCGGCACGGTCAACGACGTGGCCGTTTCAGGAGCAAAACCACTATATATCACCGCCGGATTTATTCTGGAAGAAGGCTTGCAAGTAGACACTTTAAAAACGATCGTACAGTCAATGAAAGATGCGGCAGATGAAGCCGGCGTTAAGATCGTTGCCGGAGATACTAAAGTCGTTGAAAAAGGCGGATGTGACCAGGTTTTCATTACAACAACAGGAGTTGGTTGGTTGGATGCCGGTGTTCAGATTGGTGGTCAATTCGCCCTCCCGGGAGATGTTGTTATCATTTCCGGTCCAGTCGGAGACCATGGAATTGCCGTTCTCGCAGCCCGTGGCGAATTGGGCCTTGAAACCAGTGTGACGTCAGACACAGCCCCATTGAACAGTCTAATCGAATCCATTCTTAAGGCGGCTCCCCATACACATGTATTGCGTGATCCCACGCGAGGTGGACTTGCCACTACGTTGAATGAAATAGCTGTACAAAGTAAAGTAGGAATAACTTTGGATGAAAATACTATACCAGTGAATTCGTCAACACAGTCTGCCTGTGAAATTTTGGGCTTTGATCCGCTCTATATCGCCAACGAAGGCAAGATCATTGTGATCACACCGGAAGAGGAGATAAATTCCGCCTTGACAGCGATGCGACAGAACACATATGGCAGTCAGGCTGCCATTATTGGCCGTGTAGGGACTGCCAACCCGGGTAAAGTGATGTTAAAAACTTCAATTGGTGGCACCCGCCTGCTGGATGTTTTAGCCGGCGAAATGCTACCCCGGATATGTTGATATTAATGCTTGAAGTTTGATGTCGGCTCATTTATACTTGTGACGTTTGAAAACCTTATTCCAAACCTGAGAGGGTTCCATGAAAATTGATTATAAAGAGACTACCAGCGACCTCCTGAAACGAATTGACATTCATAATAAATTCGGCGGCCGCGATATTGATAAGTGGATGCTTGACATCATCAAGCTGAAAAAAGGCGACAAAATTCTTGATGTAGGCTGTGGCGCGGGAAAACAATGTTTCTCGTACTACAAATATCTTGAAGGCACCGCCAGTATTACCGGCGGTGATGTTTCTGATGAACTTCTGTCTCAGGCCCGCTCTGAAAACAAAAAGATCAATGATGCTGTCACTTTCATGACGTTGAACTTTAATCAGCCTTTTGATCTCCCTGACAATACCTTCGATTTTGAATCATGCTGCTTCGCCATTTATTATGCGGAAGATATTCCTTTTACAATTCGTGAGATGCACCGGGTGCTAAAACCCGGCGGACGCCTATTCTCCACTGGCCCCATGCCCTCGAATAAACAGCTCTTTTATGATGTCATCCGCGAAGCCACCGGGAAGACCATACCCCCAATGCCCGGATCTTCACGGTATGAAAGTCAGATTTTGGCCAGTATGCGCGATGTTTTTTCATCGGTTGAAGTCAACGTGTTTGAGAATCCGCTTACCTTCGAGACCGCTGAACCCTTTGTTGAATACACCCGCGCCTCCCTCTCTGAAGACCGCAAACTCTGGACATCTCTCTTCAATTACAAAAATGAATTTGAAGAGATTATGAACAAGATCCAGGCTGTCGCGGAAAAGCGTATTAAAGCAGAAGGCAAACTGGTGATGACCAAAGTTGTTGGCGGCTTCCTGGCCACGAAATAATTATGGGCGCGTCACTGACATTTTCAGGCAAAAAAGTGTGCTTTATCGGTGCCCACCCCGATGATATTGAATTGGGCGCCGGTGCATTGATTGCTCAGATCGTTGACCAGACAGATATCCGCTGCGTCACACTTTCGGATAACCAGAAAAACCCTGACTTGCATCATCTGGTGAAAGAACATTATGACAGCATGGCAGCTCTGGGAGTGCCAAAAGAAAAGGTGATCCTCGGTCAATTTGAAACCCGCCGTTTTCCTCACTTCCGCCAGGAAATCCTTGAATATATGATCCAATTGAACAAAGACTTCAAACCGGATATTGTCTTTGTTCATACCAGGGCTGATATTCATCAAGATCATGGCACAGTGACAGAAGAAGCTCTGCGTGCATTCCGTGGAACAACAGTTCTGGGATTTGATGTCATCCGATCAAGTTATGGCTTTTTCCCCAATTTTTTAATTGAAGTCACCGAAGAGGAAGTGGAGAAAAAGATCAAAGCCTTGAATCAATACACCACGTACGCTTCCAGATATTATTTCAACGCCGAGCTAACGAGGTCAACTCTCGTGCGATATGGCGCCATTGCAGAGCGGCCTTTCGCTGAAGGGTTTGACATTCTCAGGGTAATTGGCAAATTCGGCTGTATTTGACAGAAAACTCCCGTTCAACCGGGAGTTTTTCATTTTTTTCCGATGTAGATTTTGCCATCTGCCTGTTTTATGGCATATGTTGGTATATCACGGAAAGCGGGGCCGCGCTTTGCTTTTCCATCTCTGATATCAAACCGGGCTCCATGGCGGGGGCAAACCAAATCATATCCTTCCAGTTCGCCGTCCCCCAATGGACCATTGTCATGGGTGCATACATCTCCAACCGCGTAAAGGTTGCCAGCCAGATTTAGTATAACAACCGGTTCATCATTCAGATCAATAAAAAGACGGCTGTTTTCCGGAATATCTTCCGAATTAGCTACAAAAGAATATTCTATACCCTGCGAATCTGACATTCTTTACTCCAGATCCAGCTCTTCAATTTCTTTGCCCATACCGTAAACACCGGCTTTTAACACTTTTAGAGGGAGCAAAGCGCATTTTAAGCGCACAACACCCAGTTCAATTCCAAGAAGTTCTAAAACGTCCTGTTTGGTTAACGATTTAACTTCATCAATGTTCTTCCCGATGACAGATTCAATCAATAAATCCGCCGAAGCTTGAGAAATAGCACATCCCTCACCGCTAAACCGGGCATCCGTGATCTTTCCATCTTTATCTACGCGCAAATCTACTCGAATATGATCACCGCAAACAGGATTCTCATCCTCAAAGGAATAATCATTTGGATTCAACTCACCCCGAAATCCGGGGTTTTTATAATGTTCAATAATAACTTCGCGATACAAATCATCCATGGCACATCGGTCAACGGTCAAACATATGCTTGACTTTATCCAACCCTTTCACAAGGCTGTCAACATCCTCTTTTGAATTGTACAGGTAAAAACTGGCCCGTGTTGTTGCCGGTAATCCGAATTTCAGATGCAGCGGCTGAGCGCAATGATGACCAGCCCGTACGGCTATTCCTTCGCTATCTAAAATTTGTGCGATATCATGCGGGTGGATTTCTTCCATTACAAAAGCTAGTACTCCTCCGCGGTCTTTCCGGGGGCCAATAACCTTTATTCCGCCGCTGGCTTCCAACTGTTCAAGACCATATTTCGCGATTTCCTGTTCGTGACGGGCGATTTCGTCCATGCCGATAGAAGTGAGATAATCTACTGCCGCACCAAAGCCAACCGCTTCCGCAATCGCGGGAGTGCCGGCTTCAAATTTCGCCGGTACGTCACTGGTTGTAAACCCTTCGAAGGTGACTTTGCGAATCATGTCACCTCCACCCAGGAAAGGTGGCATGGCATTCAGGATGTCGAGCTTGCCATACAAGACACCGATTCCTGTCGGCCCGCACATTTTGTGTGCCGAAAACGCCAAAAAATCCGCATCGATATCTGAGATATCTACAGGCAGGTGTGGTACAGATTGAGCACCGTCAATAAGAACGAGGGCACCGGCTTGATGCGCCAGTCTGGTGATTTCTTTCGCGGGAGTGATTGTACCCAGCACATTTGACATGTGTGTAAAAGAAACCACCTTAGGATTCTTGTTTAATAAAAGCTTATAACCTTCTAAATCAAGTATCCCGTCGGGTGTAACCGGAATATACTCGATCACCAGCTCTTTTTCCGCCGCGATGATCTGCCAGGGGACTATATTCGCATGGTGCTCCATCTCTGTAAGGAGAATCAGGTCACCTTTTTGTAAATTCTTGCGTCCCCAGGTGAATGCGACAAGATTAATGGATTCTGTCGCGTTACGGGTAAAAATTACATTCCGTCTGGATGGTGCGTGAATAAATTTAGCAACCTTTTCACGGGCACCCTCATACATCTGTGTGGCTTCTTCCGATATGGTATAGACGCCGCGGTGTATGTTCGCGTTGTGAGATTCATAATACTTATTCATGGCATCCAGAACAACCCGCGGTTTTTGAGTTGACGCGGTTGAATCCAGATACACCAGCCGTTTGCCTGGATGTATTTCCCTCTCAAGAATGGGGAAATCTCTCTTTAGTTCAGAAAAATCTACGCTCATGTTATAAGAGATCGGCTTTGTTTACCACAGGTCTTGGAGTGTTTGGTCTATTCCTGGGAGAAGGAGCACGCAGATTGGTGGAATTCTGCGGAAACCATAAGATATGATCCGGAACCATCCAACCATCTGTTAAATAAACGTTGACACGGAATTGGACGGCAACCATTTTCGCGTCCACCTGGACAACAATCCCTTTAACCCATCCACGTACGCGTTCGCCGCCTTTATCGTGGTCTGCCAGTACTTCGACTGTATCGCCTACGTCAAAGTTGTTTTCCGGAGTCGGATCTTTCATAAAAGGTACAGATGCCAACGTACTCTCCTGTATATCAGAAAATTAACCTATTCATCATACCATACTGGCGTTTATATCGCCATTTTGTCATGGATATATTGCTGAAATCGGTTGCGAACGCCTTCAAAGGGG
>CAYQTY010000231.1:0-219 GCA_964420535.1 uncultured Leptolinea sp.
CTTGCCTTGTGCGACTCTGGCCCCGATGGAACGCTGAAGAGGAGTTGCTGATCCCGCGCTATTTCCCAGCAGGGTATCTTTCCGGTCAAGATCCTGCTGGTTGGCCGGAGACGCTTGTGGAAGAGGCAGATCAGGCAGCGAGAAGAACCCCCCCATCCGGTATATCTCTTTCATGTCGTTCTGGGGCATGTGATCCAACAGGTCGTCCACGGCACCCGC
>CAYQTY010000231.1:291-5805 GCA_964420535.1 uncultured Leptolinea sp.
AGGATGGATCATCAGAATTGGGTAACGCGCAACCAAATCCATCCAGACTGGTGCGGGCTGGCTGCGTGTTGAACGGAATGGACATAGATTGGGCGGACAAGATGAACGGGGTGATGGCAGTTCCCACCGGGTATGATCCCTGTGTGACACGGTTCATCAGCGGGCTGTCAACGCGCGTTGTCCAGGTGAGCCAGTTTTCATCCAGCGTGTTCGGGTCAAATCCCGGTTGGGATGAAATGGCCAGTATTTCACCGGTTTGCGCGTTTAGGACGATGGCGGCGCCTTTCTTCCCGGAGAGCGCCTGGTCAGAAAGTTTTTGAATAAAGGAATCAATACTCAGCCGGATATCCAGTCCGATGGGCGGCTGCCCGTACAGCAACTGGTTTGACCAGATCAGCAAAGACGGATTGCCGTCCACGCCGCGTAGATAGTCATCGTATGCCTGTTCCAGCCCGCTCAGCCCGTATACCGGATGGGAATATCCGGTTGTGGCTGCCAGCCCTGGTACGAGATATTCCCGGGAGAAATCTCCGGATGTACCCAGTGACATGGTGATGGGCTGTCCGGAGCGGTCAACCAGGGCGCCCCGGCGGACGTAACGTTCCGCAATGGAACGCCGGGGGTTGTCTACCCGGCCGGCAAGTGAAGCCGAACGGAACACAGACCACCATCCATTGACAAGCGACGCAGCGAGAATACCAGTCAGGATCAGGGCCACGGAAATTATGTAAGGCTTGATCCGTATGGAACTGGTCACCTGCTTTTCCGATTGATCCGAGACGACCAGCAGAATCCAGGCAGCGACAAATCCGGTCAACAGAGAGGATCCGCCGTAGGAAACAAAAGGCAGGGTGACGCCGCTCAATGGGAGCAGCCGGAGGTTGCCACCGATGATGAAAATACTTTGAATGGCCAGGTATACCGAAACCCCGGCTGCCAGGTTTCGGCGGTACGTATCAGAGGCGTGCAGGGCGATTTTGATTCCCCGGGTGAACAGAAGGCTGATAATGGTCAGCAAACCGATCGTTCCCAGCAGGCCGGTTTCTTCTGAGATTGCAGCGAAAATAAAATCGGATTGAGCTACTGGAATAATACCGGGGCTTCCCAGTCCGGGGCCGCGGCCAAAGACGCCGCCGCTCGCGACGGCAATGATGGATTGAACAATCTGGTACGAGCGGCCGGAAGGATCCAGCCAGGGATTGATCCAGGCGTCAACCCGCACTCGGATGACATCAAACAACTGATACCCCATCAATCCGGCCGCCGCGATGGCCAGCAGGCAGATCAAAATCACCCGGCGGCGTCCGGTGGCCAGATACACAATAAACGCAAAGATCAGAATGAATATTGTGGCCGTTCCCAGGTCGCGCTGAGCCAGCAATATTAACAATGAAGCAGCCAGAATGATCAGAGCCGGCATCAACCATTGAATGAATGTCAATCGTTGAATGCGCAGATCTGCCAGGTAAGCCGCCAGATAAATGATCAACAACAGTTTTAGGGGTTCTGATGGCTGCAAATACATGCCAAACAATCCCAGCCAGAGATGGGGGCCGCTGCCGCCGGGGTAGGTACCGATGAAGAATGTAAGAGTCGTCAGCGCGAGACCACCGGCCAGCCACAGGTATTTGTAGCGGCGCAGCAGGTCAAGGAATGACGGCATGGCTGACAAAAAGAAAAGCATTGTCAGGCAGACTGCCAACCAGACCGTCTGCCGCAGGCCAAACCCGGCCGATAAACGCCAGACTTCCAGTAGACCCCACCCGCATAGCATCAAGATCAGCGGCAGGATAAATGGGTCTCGATCCGGTAATGTACGGTTCAACCGGTGAAAAATGATGACAGCCGCCGCGAGCCAGACACCATAGCCAATCCAGTGATCCCACCGGTAAGTGACCTCCCAGGAATGCAGGCGGGCAGCCGGTGAGAGTGTGATAGCGGCAGCATAAAAGAACAGGAACCAGGCCGCCTGGGTTAGCAAGCGGCTTTCCACCTGATTGTGATACGAAGAGGAGGCTTTGAAAAGTCGATTCAACTCGGTAGATATTTATCCACTAGCAGGCGTAATTTACGGCGGGTTTCGCTTGGAACGACACCCGGATTGGTGATGAAGGTATCTTTCAAGGCGTTTCCGCAGTCGCAGGAACGGGCGGCGGGGAGAAGATCGATCAGGTTTTCCAGTGCCTGACGGGCTGCCTCTGTATTCTTATTGAGGGTTTGAATGACCATCTCCACACTGACGGGTTCCGTCGATACCCGCCAGACGTCATAATCGGTGACGTGCGCCATCGTTACATAGCATATCTCGGCTTCACGGGCTAGAAACACTTCGGGGCAGGCTGTCATTCCAATGATCGACATTCCCCATGAACGGAACAGGTCGGATTCTCCTTTGGTCGAGAAACGCGGTCCTTCTACGGTGATTAACGTACCGCCGGCATGGGTTGTTGCCCCGGTCTGGGAAACCGCCTGGAACATCCGGGCTGTCAGGTCTTCACAGTATGGATTTGCGGTACCCACATGTACCACCAGACCATCGCCGAAGAAGGAGTGAACCCGGTTGCTGCGGGTAAAGTCAACAACCTGATCGGGAATCACAATATGCCCGGGGGCATAATCTTCACGCAATGAACCGCACGCGCTGATCGAAATAATGCGGGGAACCCCCAGCATTTTCATCGCGTAGATGTTGGCACGGTAATTTACCTCTGTAGGGCTGATCGTGTGACCAATACCGTGGCGCGCGAGGAAGGCTACCCGCTTCTCTTTTAGTGTACCGACCACAATTGGAGAACTGGGTTTGCCGAACGGGGTATCCATTTCCAGCGTTTCCACATCTTTCAACGAGGAGATGGCGTATAGACCAGAACCGCCAATGACACCTAAAATGGGTGGGGTGGACATGTTTCCTCCGGGGTGTGTGACTGAAACGTATACCCTGAATCATAGCACAAGAAATCCGATGGAAAAGCCGGTCTTGCCGCGATGGTATACTAGAAACCCTTATGACGGAAACGCATGATAGTTACGATCCGAGGTATTTCGAACCTCTTTTTGCCACAGAAGACCGCCATTTCTGGTTTTTAGCCCGCAATCGCGTGATCTGCAAACTGGCCGCGAAAGCCCTGGCAGAAACCGGACATGGAAGGATACTGGAGGTGGGTTGCGGTACCGGATTTGTACTGCGCGCGCTGGAAAAAGAGTTCGCTGGAATGCAGGTAACCGGTATGGACCTGTTCCTTGAGGGATTGCAGCTCGCCAACCGCAGGGTGACCTGCGGGCTGGTGCAGGGTGACCTGTCTGCGCCGCCGTTTGAGAGCGGGTTTGACCTGGTGGGTATGTTTGATGTTCTTGAACATATGGAAGATGACCGCGCTGTATTGAACCACCTGTATAAGCTGGTCAAACCGGGGGGCAGCCTGTTGTTGACGGTACCGGCTGACCCCGGACTCTGGAGTTATTTTGATGTGGCCAGTTGCCACTTCCGACGGTATTCCATGAAGGATCTGCAGGAGAAAGTCCAGGCGGCAGGTTTTACCGTCGACTTCATTTCGCCCTTTATCGCCTTGACGTATCCGGCGCTGCGGATACAACGCTTACTAATGAACCGGTCAAGCTCACATGATCTGAAAGCCGCCGGTGACCAGGCGGAAGACGATTTGAAGATCGTTCCGGTTGTCAATGAAATTGTCCGCTCGATCCTGTATCTCGAAGCCGGTTGGCTGGCACTGGGAAACCGCCTGCCGTTTGGTTCGTCACTGGTATTACGGGCTGCCAAACCGGCTATTTAGCCGCTATCAATATCTTTAGAACAACCTGTCCGCAGCGGACTTCGTCACCGGTGATGACCACGGTGGGGGTATATACGCGTTCATCATTCAGGAATGTCCCATTGGTGGAGTTCATATCTTCCAGCCACCACTGGTTGTGATGGTAGCTTAATTTTGCGTGGCGAGACGACACCGTTTCATCTGTGATGGAGCAATTATTCAGCGGGTCACGGCCGATGATCACCTCAGGTACATTGTATTCCATGGGGTTGGCATCACCGGTGATAGATGAAATTGTCAGGATGGGAACCTGGGCGGCTTTGACCATTTCGACATGCATTTGCAGGTCTTGCCAGAGAACATACAGAGCGGTTCCCAGGAACGCGTAAAGCATCAACGCGACGATGGCTCGCACTACCAGAACGACTATTCCGCTCACGATTTGAGTATTAGCCAGAGGCGAATCCTGTCCGTAAACCAGGGGGACTCCAGCCAGGGAGATGACGTCACCGGGAAAAAGCGGCTGACGGGTTACCCGGACAGAGTTAACGAATGTACCACCGGTTGAATTCAGGTCGAAGATCACATACTGTCCTTTGACGGCTCGGATCTGGGCATGTTCCCGTGAAATCCGGGGATCTTCGATCACCAGGTCGTTTTCAAGGCGCCTTCCAATATTGACAACCGGTTGATTCAACGGATGAGTTTCCAGTCCATTAATAATGACAAAAGCATTGGCCGGGATACTGTCACCGGGAAGGAGCTCATCTTCGATGATCTCAATGGGCATGGAAGCCGTTTTATCCAACGGTAAAGTATCAGGGCCGGCGTCATTCACCAGTATCTCGCCTTCCAGTAAGTCAGTGCTGCCAGATAAAACAATCCGGGGAAGGGCTGTAGAGGGTAGTCCTGAATCTTTCATAATGGACGCGAACGTCTGGCTGAACGGATAATTCTGCCATACAGATAGCGATGATTCGGGAACTTCGCATATCAGGACTTCGGGCATGATGGTTTCGCCGGATATCGACTTTTTTTCCAGATAGGATTGAACCGCAGCTACCAGCTGGGACGTCCTTGGGTCATCTGCCTTTTTCCCCGAAATGATATGAGAACTGGATTCAACCAGCGATTTCAGACGGGCTTCTATGGAATCGAAATTTATCTTCACGTGATTATTATAATGAACTACCGGAATTGAGGAAACCGGGTGAGAGAACACTCATATTGCTTTAGTCCGGCTTGGAAGGGGACGGGGTTTGCGGGTCACTCCGCGGATCCCGCGTGACTGATTACAGCCAGCCGGGCGCCGGTAAGTGACTGCAGGTCTTTTACTGCAAGACGGATATTCAACCCCCTCTGGCCGCCGCTGATGTGTATCGCATCAAAGCCGGATGCGGATGAATCCAGCCACATTTGAAAACCCCGGTTGATCAATGCGAGCGGAGAAATTCCACCGGTTTGTAGCCCCGTCAATTTTTCTGCCTCTGTCTGGGTGGAAACCTGGAGCTTCTTTTCACCGGCCGCTTCCGCGAGAAGCTTGAGGTCAACTTCGTGGTTACCCGGAACAACAGCGAGTATGGGTTTCCCAGGGCGGGTACGAAGCACAACAATGGTTTTGAAAACCTGTGATGCCGGCACGTTCAAGAGGCGGGCGGATTCGAGTGCGCCCAGTTTTTCGGCTGGAAGGTCAAACGCCTGGTATTTCACTTTTTTTGAATCCAGAAATCGGGTGACGTTATTT
>CAYQTY010000232.1:0-5795 GCA_964420535.1 uncultured Leptolinea sp.
GGCGGCGGAAAAGGAACTGGCCGGCCAAAAGTTGACCGATGACGAATACTGGCACATCATCTACTTTGGCGGTATTCTCGAACAATTTGCCCTCAATTCCGCGGATACAGAAGATGAGTACAGCCGGGATATCTCGGATATCAACTCGGCACTGGTGGCTGATGTGGCTTCGGGACCTTCGCCGGATGGTACCGGTATTGTCGCCCTCACCGAAGCCGTGGGATACCCTGTCCCCCTGTATGTTGTCCTCCCGGATGAACCCTGGCGGATTGCCGTGGGCGCGATTTACAGTTATTATGAATTCACCGTGCCATCAGCCGGCCGGATGACGGATGAACAATGGCAGCAAAAACTCAAGAACGGCGAAGCGCCGGATCTTCCAGCCTGGACCGAAAACTTCCTGTCCAACAGGTAAAACATTCATGGATCATCAGGGCTGCCGGAATAATGGCAGCCCTGATTCTTCTTCTATTACTCCACCCGGAACCGGTAATGTTGCAGGTAACCTTTCTGGGTGATGTGATGCTGGGGCGTGGTGTAAACAGGGCATCCTCCCGGATCAGTGATTGGCAACCTTTCCGGGAACTAATGCCTGTAATAAAAAATGCGGATATCCTGGCGGCGAACCTGGAGTCGCCGCTGACCATCGCGCCGGTTGTCACCAAAGGGTATGCGTTATGCGCCCCGCCCGCGCAGATTGAAACCCTGCGGAACGCGTCATTTGACCTGGTCACATTCGCCAACAACCATACCCTCGATTGCGGTCAAACCGGACGATCCCAAACCCTTCTCACCCTTCGGGCGTTTGGTATCCGGGCTGTTGAACCTGTCCCTTATGTGGAATTTGTCAGCGCCCGCAACCACCGGTTGGCTTTTATCGCCCTTGATGATGTTACCCGGCCTGTCGACCAAGCGGCAGCTATCAATGCCATACGGGACGCAAAGAAGCGTGCCGATGCGGTGATCATATCCATACATTGGGGGAATGAGTATCAGGCGGCGCCATCCACAAGGCAGCGGTCACTGGCGGCCAAATTGGCCAAAGCCGGTGCAGATGTCATTATCGGCCATCATCCTCACGTCATCCAACCCATGGAAATCATTGATCGGGGTAATGACGATGCACCCGCGCTGGTTTTTTACAGCCTGGGAAACGCAATTTTCGACCAGTACGGCATGGAAGACACCCGCACGGGACAAGCCGTCTCATTGATTTTTAGACCATCAGGATCAATAATGTATATCGTCCAGCAGTTCGAACTGGATCCGAACAGGGGAACAATTCTTCGTCTGCTTCCATGAGAGATCAATCACGGTTTAATTCAAGTTGAAAAAAAAACCTTAATCTCCTATACTGTGTTTAATCAATTTTTTCTATTGTTTTGTGGAATTAAACGGGAGGATACCATGTCAGACCGCCGGACGCTCCACCGCCGTCACCTGATCTACTATTTGAAGGTATTTGATACGACCACGGATGAACTGCTGGGGCATCTTGTTGACATCACAGAAGAAGGCCTGATGATCGTTAGCGAAAACTGCGTTGATACAGGTAAAGAAGTGAAAATGAAAATGTCTTTACCCCGTGAAATTGACGGGCGGGAAGATATTGAATTTGTTGCCCAGAGTATGTGGTGCCGTAAAGATGTCAATCCCAGTCTGTGGGGAATCGGGTTTAAATTTAATTATGTAGACGCAGAAAGCCGACAGATCATTTTTGAACTGATCCATGAATTTGGCTTCTCAGATTAATAAAGCCAACGCAATATTACATGTATTTACAAGGTAATTACATACAATCTGAAGACTTCAGATCCGCCATCTGCCTATTCCTCCGGATCACTCTGAAAGCTGACATCATATGAACCGTTCGTTTCACATCACTTCCATGCCGGGAGAATATTCCATAGTGCGCCTTGGTCCGGTTGAGCCTGTACCCGGGTGGGCCCAATGCGGCGTTTTTTGCAGCATCACGCGCACACCGGAAGAACTTTCACTGCTGGTTGAATCGGCTGCGGTGCCTGCCGGATTGGATATGGAAACCGGCTGGAAGGGATTAAAACTCGAAGGACCATTCCCTTTTAACGCCATTGGTATTCTTTCCGGCGTGCTGACCCCTCTGGCTGCAGCCGGGATCAGCATTCTGGCCGTCAGCACATTTGACACAGATTATGTATTTGTCAAAGAAGACCGTCTGGCTGAGGCCCTGCGGGTTCTTGAAATCGAACCCTGACCCGGGTCTACGGCTCCTGAGCAGTGAATCTGTCCGTGATCAGATGAGCCGCCTGCCGGATCTGTTCCGGTTGATCATCCACATTTTCTTTTAGTTGTTTAACAAAGTTTTCCACAGCATGCTGAAACACGCCGGAGTGTGATGTCAGGACGATCAAGAGTGACGTCAGAACGACACTAACATCCAGACACCCCGACAATATGGGAGTGTTCTCTTTTAGAACCGGAAGCCTCAGCCGCGCGGGGTCGCACCCATCCTCACCCATCCCCGGGTGCGCAAAACGCGCCCGGTCCAGGGCGTCTGCATCTTTCAACAGCATCCACACCGGGTCGCGCACCCCTGGTTCGACCGAAAAACCATGCCAGGCTACTGCTGTCAGGCAGCGATCGAGTTGCCCAGGGGAAAGGCGCGTCTCAAGCAGATGACGGTAGTCGCGCGCCGCGTCTTTTCCATGCTGTCCACCCGGATAGTCATCTTTGCGAGACAGGTCATGGATTAGCGCAGCATACATGGCCGCCAGTGCGTCATCTTCCGGTATTCCATATCCCTGACGATTGGAAATTTCTACGAGGTAGAGCACCCAGAAAACCACCCGCACGGTATGGTCAATCCCATGAAGGCCATAGGCTGACCGTCCATTGGATTGTGAGATGGAGAGAATATCTATGCCGGAAAACCGGTCCAGCATCGAAAGTTCCATCAGGGCGTTGCCAAAATCATCCAGAGGAACACCAGCCTCTTCCATTTTGATCAGGATTTTTATCAGTTCCACAGCGGAGCTTTCCATTGCCATGATCATTTCCCTCCGGGAAAAGGTAGATGGATAAACGCTGGCGTATAATTCCAGTATACAGAATTCTGGAGGAGATCACATGTCTGGACCCCGGCCTGTTCGAGCGCCCCGCGGTACAACGCTTACCTGCAAATCCTGGCAGACGGAAGCTGTCTATCGGATGATCCAAAACAACCTTGATCCCGAAGTGGCCGAAAGGCCTGACGATCTGGTGGTTTACGGGGGCCGCGGGCGGGCAGCCCGTTCATGGGAGGCGTTTGACGCCATCCTGGACACTCTGAAGAATCTGGAAAATGACGAAACCCTGCTGGTACAATCCGGAAAACCGGTGGTGGTTTTTAAATCCCACCCCGATGCCCCGCGTGTGCTGATCGCCAACTCCAACCTGGTGCCCCACTGGGCCACCCAGCAACATTTTGACGAACTCTCAGCTAAAGGATTGATCATGTACGGCCAGATGACCGCCGGTTCCTGGATCTACATCGGAACCCAGGGTATTTTGCAGGGCACCTACGAAACCCTGGCGGCTCTGGCCAAACAACGCGGCTGGCCTTCATTGAAAGGCAAGCTTGTGCTTACCGCCGGGCTTGGCGGTATGGGCGGTGCCCAACCGCTGGCCATCACCATGAACGAAGGCATCGGTCTGATCGTGGAAGTAGACCCGGCCCGCGCCAGACGCCGCCACGAGATCGGGTATGTGGATATGGTAGTGGACACGCTCGAAGAAGCCATGACATTGGTGGAAGAAGCCCGCGACAAACAGATACCCCGGTCAATTGCCCTCATCGGGAACGCGGCTGAGATCTACCCCGAACTGGTGGTGCACGGCGTAATCCCGGATGTGGTGACCGATCAGACGCCGGCACATGATGTGCTGTATTACGTACCCGCCGGCCTTTCCGTAGCCGAAGCGGACATCATGCGAAAGAACGACCCGAAAGAATACGAACGCCGGTCTTTACAGTCCATGGCGGCCCATGTACGCGCTATGCTCGATTTCAAACACAAAGGCTCCGAAGTCTTTGATTACGGCAACAATCTGCGCCAGCGCGCCTTTGACACCGGTGTGTCTGACGCTTTCGAATTTCCCGGATTTGTTCCGGCTTACATCCGCCCTCTGTTCTGCGAAGGCAACGGGCCGTTCCGCTGGGTGGCGCTTTCCGGCGACCCGGAAGATATCTACCGCACCGATGAGGCTATTGCGGAACTCTTCCCGCATGATGACCATTTGCTTCGTTGGCTGAAAATGGCGCGGGAGAAAGTCCCCTTCCAGGGGCTGCCTTCCCGCATCTGCTGGCTGGGATATGGTGACCGTGCCAGAGCCGGTTTGAAATTCAATGAACTGGTAGCCAAAGGGATTGTCAAAGCGCCGATCGTTATCGGCCGTGACCACCTGGATTCCGGTTCGGTGGCATCCCCCAACCGCGAAACCGAAGGCATGCGCGACGGCACCGATGCTGTGAGTGACTGGCCTATCTTAAATGCCATGATCAATGCCGTGAATGGCGCCACCTGGGTTTCATTCCATCACGGCGGTGGCGTGGGCATCGGGTACAGCCAGCATGCCGGCCAGGTTATTGTAGCCGACGGCACACCCGAAGCTGCCGCGCGCCTGCAGCGTGTGTTGACCTCTGACCCCGGTATGGGTGTGGTGCGCCACGCGGATGCGGGATATCCGATCGCTGTTGAAACCGCCCGCAAGAAGGGCATTCATATGCCCATGTTGAAGGATTAGTACAGCCTTGCGAAAAAGACGTTTATTCTTTTTTGTGATCGCCATGCTGGTAGGGGCAGGAGTGGGGATCGGGTACGGTTGGTGGCTGCGCCCGATGACATACTCTCAGGCGGATCTGTCCAACCTGCGCCTGGATTACCGCACCGACTATGTTTTGATGGTAGCCGGGATCTACAACCGCGAACAAAACCTGGAAGAAACCCGGGCGCGCCTATCCCAGATCGATCCAGTGATGCCGGAACGCGCCGCCCGCGAAGCGTTGTTAAACGCCGGCCAACTCGGGTACAGTCAAACGGACCTGCAGCTATTGGCTGACCTGGTTCAGGTGATCATTCCAGCAGAAGCCATCACAATCACCCCGTCAACACAGGCGGTGCAACCATGAGAGAACGCCGCGCGCGCCGTGAACGGGCGTCCCGTGCCCCATGGTACCTGCTGACCGGTTTTGTTCTTGGCTTAATCGGCGGCACCGTCTTCTCGGTCATCTTATGGCCGGTACCGTATGATTTTGCCCTGCCATCTGAAATGAATACCGATGCCAGAGACGCGTATCGCTTACTGGTCGCCCGCACATTTTATGCCGACAGCGACAGCGGCCGCGCCCTGCCGCGCTTAAACCTGTTAAAAGACGCGAACGCGGCAAATAGTCTGGGAACCCAGGCACAGGTGGCACTTGGCCAAAACCACGAGATCGATTCCAGCGCGCTGGCACGTCTGGCGTTGAGCCTTGATTTGACAGGTCAAGCGACCGACTCCCCCACCGGAAATGAACCCGATGCAACGCCGCAGCCCGCCGGACTGGAAGACGACCCCGCGCAATCAACCTCTCAAAAAACCGAAATCACCCCGCCTTCGGATAGCGAAACCACAACGAAACCGGATGAAACAGTAGAATCCGGCACGCCCTACCCCACAATTTCTTCTCTTAAGATCCCCGCTGCCGATATTCCCCGTTCCACCCCCACCATGTTCCCCACCCTCAGCGCGCCGTACATCCTAAAAGAACGCGCGGCGGAGTGCGGAAGGAGCCTGCG
>CAYQTY010000233.1:0-5774 GCA_964420535.1 uncultured Leptolinea sp.
GGGCTTCGGTATAACGCATGGCAGCCGGCGGGTCGCCATCAACCGAACCAAAGTTACCCTGGCCGTCAACCAGCCTGTAGCGCATGGAGAAATCCTGTGCCATACGGGCCATAGCATCGTACACGGCAAGGTCACCATGCGGATGATACTTACCCAGAACTTCACCGACGATACGGGCGGATTTCTTATAGGCCAGATTAGCGCGGTTGCCCAGTTCGAGCATACCGAAAAGGATACGGCGGTGGACAGGTTTTAAACCGTCGCGGGCATCAGGCAGGGCGCGGGCGACGATTACGCTCATGGCGTAATCCAGGTACGCGGTGCGCATTTCGTGATCGATATCTACAGAAGGATTCGGATTTACCGGTTCTTCAGAGGGGGTAGGAATTTCAGGGGTTTCAGGAGTTTTCGGAGTCATAGTCGGTATGAATTATACCGCACCGCGGTCACGAACGCATGCGCGTAGATGGATTCAAATTCTTCGCCGGACCAAATGCTCCAGTTTCTTGCCTTCTTTTATTGTTTCACAGATCGCTGATTTTTCGAGAAAAGTGGCATTAACCAGGTTTACCAGGTAATTGTATGCCACCCGGTTCTTTCAGGTAATGTCCGCTTACTGAATTTGAGCGCCTGACCGTCGCGCTTGATTAGTCAATAATCACCCCGAGGATCAGGGTGATTATCATAAACAATATCTGAGTACCGAATAGAGCGGCCAGAATATAGGCGGCGACAGTTAATCCTCCGGTGGAACCGGAAGGATGAATTTGTTGATTCTCGGCCATCATGCGGATCAACCTTGCGGTTTCTTTGGCGGTATCCAGGCGGCTGCGCCGGATCAATCCCAGCCATGTCCAGCCTTCTGCCGGTTCTGAGATCACTAACCGCTGGCCTGTGAAATCGTTTTGCACCATGCGGAAAATTTCCGGATTTGTGTGGATCAAACCGGAGGAGAAAACCAGCACATTGTACCGGGCGAGGGTTTCCTTTGATGCATTTTCGATGACGATTTCTTCCAGCGGAATATTAGGCGCCGTTCTCTGCAGATTGTCTCTGATGGTTTTCACATCTACCAGGTTCGGGCTGCCAATGACCCCGACGGGGAAGGATGCGTGCTGGTCGGCAAGGGCTGCCTGCGCTGCTTTTCCGTCACCGCGCAGGGCGAGGAAATGGTAGGCCAGCCAGATGACAATCACGCCAAGAGTTTTCGAGTCATGCAAGAAATCCATCAATGGATTACCCGGGTTGTCCACTGTTATTGTGCTGATCAGGTTGTAGAGCAGCATTCCAGCAGCCGCCATCATACCGACCACCAGCGAGAAAACCACCAGATACAGGTAGCTTTTGCGGATGACTGACCTGCGGGCATGATCACCGGCTTCATTACGGGCGGCGGCTTCCGCCTGCAACCCGGGCCAGTTGAGCAACCACACCGGTAATCCAATAATCAACATAGAAAGTGACGTGCTAATGGAATTCGAAAAGCCAGCCAATCCGGTGGATTCGCCGGTAGCGATATCTATCACCACACCGAGCAATTGTTGGATGGCAAAGAAGACGGAAATATTTCCCAGCAGTGAGAGCACGTAATAATAGAAACGCCTCAAAGCACTTTTACGCAGTGGATCGGTTGTCTGGTCTGTCGTATCTTTCCAGACCCCGCCGAAATACGCCCAGATAACGCCCATAGGGATAGCCAGCGACAGAGTGGAACTCAACTTATTGAACAACTCGATGGCATCCATCGGGCTGGAGGAAAGGACATTATTCAGGATCGTGGCAATCACCCAGCCCACGCTGAATAATGTGGTAATAGTACCGCCCAGGGTGAGGAGATATAAAACTACCAGTCGAAAGGTGGATAAATACTCTTCCCGGTTTGTTAGCGATTTCTGAATGACCAGCCAATTGTATGCCCACAGAGGCGTGGCAACTACCAGTATGGAAATGCCATTGGCCAGTAATTCGCGTGACGGATTACCAAGACCGACAGGCGTCAGGAAGATGAATTCCAGAATGAACACAATACTGAATACCAGCAACACCAGGCTGTACAGCATCCAGATATAACGGAAAAGGCGCCGTGTTCCGGGGAGGTCGTTGCCCTCCGTGTTGGCTGCCCATTCATTTTTTAGCACTGTGTTGAAATAATAGAACGCGATTCCCATCGCCAGAATTGCGATCAGATTGTCTGCCGGCGTTTGTTCAGAACCCAGAAAAGCAAAGTTATTATCAATGGTCATCCAACCAAGCAGCACCCGGTTCACCAGGGCAATGATATTCTGAGCAATCGGGATCAATGTGGCGAGGTATGTGCCATAGAGGAATATCTCTCGAAGCAGGCTGGAACGCTCCTCGGCGTCACGGGCACTGTCGCGCTGGACGAAGATCCAGTGGAACAGGAACATGGGCAGCCCGACGATCAGAAAGGCCAGCCCTCCGGCGATCTGATCGCCGATGTTATTAAGTGAAGCCGCGTCAAAAACTGTGCGGGCAAGTGTGATAACGCTCCATAAAACCACTTCAAGACTGATGAATGCCAGCAAATAAAAATACAAGCGCCGAATGGTACGCATGTTTACTCCTTCAGAAAGGTGGGGTTCGACCTGCGATAAAAGTCAGGTTACTGTTTATAGTTATCCTCATACCAGTCATAACCCCAAAACGGGTAAGGGAAACGTTTGATCTTCCATGAATCATTCTGGAGAGACAGATCAACCGTTTCATGCTGACGTGAAATCTCGCTGAATGGTCCGCCGTAATTGCGCTGAATGATCACCGTGACAAAAGCGGTGTCACCAGTGATAGAACTGGTTCCAAAGGACAGACCAGACCGGTTATATGATTCAAAACTGGAGATAAAGAATTCGCGAAACTCGCTGAATTTCGGCTTATTATTCCCTTCCGCCAGATAGCCGTAGGCTTTTTCGAAATCCTTTTTCTGTAATGCCAGAACATAGTTCTGGATTACGCCTTCCGGTTTGTCTTCCGAAACGTATCGCGCTTCTCCCCGGCGCAAAAAGAACAGGCTGAGCGCGATGATGACGATCACGCCGATCCCGATCAGAATCCCTGTGAGAAATCGGTCTTGTTTCAAATTATCCTCCCGCCCGGGTTATGAAACCGGGCTTTATGTACATATATAACCCCATTGTAGTGATTTCGTTTAAACAAACCAACCATGGTCTGCTGACCATGGTTGGTTGACTAGTACCTTTACACAAAATGCTCGCGCACAACTAATCCGCGAATGTGATATTCCCGTTTTCCATCGAGGCGATACGCACCAGAGAGACCACCGGTACTCCCAGTGCTTCCAGACTTCTTCGGCCGCCTTCAAAAGATTTCTCGATCAGAGTTCCTATGCCCACCAATTCAGCGCCGGCTGCCTGAACCAGGCGTACCAGCCCGAGGATGGTGGAACCGGACGCCAGAAAGTCGTCGATGATCAACACCTTCTCGCCGCGGGGCAGGTAATCCGGCGAGACGATGAGGTCAACCATATTGCCTTTGGTATGAGAAGGCGCCACGGTGAAATAGACTTGATCCGGCATGGTGACGGGTTTGTGCTTCCGCGCGTATACTACCGGAAGGTTCATGTGTTTGCCAGCCATAAGCGCCGGCGCGATGCCTGAGATTTCGGCGGTAAGGATGCGGTCAGCCTTGACCGAGGCAAATTCTTTCGCGAATTCCTCTCCGCATTGATTCATCAGCATGGGGTCCACCTGGTGGTTGATGAAACTGTCAACCCGCAGGATGCCATTATTGAGATATTTTCCGTCTTTTAAGATCCGGTCTTGCAGAGCCTTCATACCGTTCCTCCTCGAGAATATGGTGTATTGTAATCTTCATTTGACTATTCATACATACGGGTTTATGGCGCGTAATCGTGTTAAAATTTCCCCATGCCCGCTTCGAAGCAACTTGTACTGGCTTCCAATTCACCCCGGCGGCGCGAACTTCTAACACTCACCGGTTGGACGTTTTCCGTCTCTCCAGCCGATATTGATGAGTCTCCCCGGGACGGAGAAAAATCGTATGACTATGTCAGCCGGTTATCCCGGGAGAAAGCTCTGGCTTGCCGGGAGCAAAGCGCCGGTATGGTTCTCGCCGCGGATACCATTGTGGTGGACGGCGATGAATTATTGGGTAAACCGTTACACCGGTCAGACGCATTCCGGATACTGAGAAAGCTGCGCGGACGCGAACACCGTGTGATGACGGCTGTTGTTATCCTTGATCGGACTACAGGCAGGGTGGAGCAGGATGTTTGTGTCACCGCTGTTCCCATGCGTAATTATTCAGATGCCGAAATCCTGAGTTATGTCGAATCGGATGACCCGATGGATAAAGCCGGCGCCTATGCTATTCAACATGCCGGGTTTCACCCTGTGGAAAACTTCAACGGTTGTTTTGCCAGCGTCATGGGGCTTCCCCTTTGTCATGTCCGCCGCATGGCGCGGAATTTTGGGATGAATGTATCGCCTGATCTGGTCGCCGGGTGCGAACGGATCAACCGGTATTCGTGCCCGATTTACCGGCAGGTGGAAAGCGGGATGCAGGTTGGATAACTTTCTAACGATGTGGGCAAAAAAAAATCTGGTAAAACCGGCCGGTATTCTGGTAATTCTGTGCCTTATTCTCTCCTCGTGCACGCCTTCCTCCTTCGCGGTGGAAGGAATTGGAACATTGGCTCCCTCCGGTACCGCTTCTTCGCATGCCGGTGATGCACAAAACGCGGCTGTCAAGTTTATGGAAGCCTGGAAAAATGAAGACTATGCTTCCATGTATGAACTGATCACAATGGTCAGCCGTGATGCCATTTCGCGTGAAGATTTTGAAAAGAAATATCAGGAAGTAGCCCAGCACCTGGGATTTAGTGACCTTAACAGCAGTATCCTGTCTATCATGCCGGGTGAACAGGTGACTCAAATCGGTATCCGGGTGACATTCAAGACATCGGTATTCGGAGAATTTTCGCGCGATATTGTGATGAATACCACCCGTGAAGAAGATGAATGGTGCGTTCAATGGGAAGACGGACTGATCCTGCCCGAATTGCATGGCGGAAACCGTTTGACCTCCGATTATGACACCGCCGGGCGGGGCGACATCTACGACCGCAATGGCGCTCCCATCGCTACGCAGATGGACGCGGTGGCAATCGGTCTAAAACCGGATGACATGCTCAAACCGCAGGAGGGGAACCTGCTGCTGGCGCTCACAAAACTCACCGGCCGTACGGAAGAATCGCTGCGGAAACAGATAGAAGCGCACCGTGATGACGACTACATCCCCGTCAGCGAGGTGACATCTCAGGCGGTTCAACAAATGTCTGAAGAGCTTAGCCTGCTGCGGGGTCTTGTCTTAACACCGTATAAAGGCCGCTTCTACTTTAATGAGGGAATAGCCCCTCAATCTATCGGTTACCTGCTAAAAATATCCCCCGAACAATTGGATACCTACCGCCGCAAAGGGTATTCAGGTGAAGAGACCATTGGCGCTTCCGGATTGGAAGCCTGGGCGGAAGACCGCCTGGCCGGTATTCGCGGTGGTTCTGTGTATGTGGTAGATCCCCGGGGAAACATAATCACCCGGCTGGCCAATGCCCGGTCAAAAGCGCCTGAGTATATGTACACAACCATCGATAAAGACCTGCAATTACAGGCTCAGCGGGCCATAGAAGGTTACAGGGGCGCGATCGTCGTTATGGAGCGGGATACGGGGAAGATATTGGCACTGGTTTCTTCCCCGGGGTATGACGCCAACCTGTT
>CAYQTY010000234.1:0-5755 GCA_964420535.1 uncultured Leptolinea sp.
GGGTCGGGGTGAATTCCAGCCTTTATTCCCCAACGACACTCCGGAACACCGGAATATGAACAGCCGGGCTGAAATTGTGGTTGTTTACCCCATCAGTTCAGACCAGGTGCAACTGGATATTCGCAATATGCCCGGTGACATGCAAACCGGTACCCTTCCTGAGCCTACCAAGGAGGTTACGACCAATGAGCACTGATACTCCTGCCAAAAAAAGCAAGCCTAATATTATGAAAATCCTGATCTATTTCATCGCCGGTGTGATCATTATGACCACGGCGGTTACCAACCTGCTGGTGGTCTATGTGCTTTTCGCACCGGATACCATGCCAAAACCGATCTACCTTGTTTACTCCCTTCCGGCCGGCGTGACAGGCCAGCCGGGGGCTGAAGGCGCCGTCCCGGTGGAAAGTCAGCCCGGTGTTACCTCCGGCAGCGGAAATCCGATTTCTGTGATGACTGGTAAACCGGTAAGTGCAGAAGCAGCGCCTGCGGCTGAAGGGCATACGGCTGCTGAACCGGAAAAGTCCACCGCGAACACGTCTCACGGTTCGGCTGGGGTGGAACCGGGGCAGGGTATTATGGTTGATACCAGCACGAAGATCGTCAACCTGGCGGAACCCGGTGGAAAGAAATTCATCCGTGTTACTGCCACATTGGAGTTCGATTCACCGGCTGGCTATGCCGAGATGCCGGAAGAAGAAAAGGCTGCCGCCCTCGGGGAATTCACCACTGAGATCAACGCGAAAATCCCGATCCTGGATGATACGATCGTAACTATTCTGTCTTCGAAAGATTTTCAATCTGTGTACACCACAGAAGGCAAGGACGCCCTTCGTCAGGAAATTATGGACGCGGTAAATTCCAAACTTCCTGAATACAAAGTGATTTACGTATATTTCAAAGAATTTGTGATGCAGTAAAGAAGGTGCGCCATGTTAACCCAGGCAGAAATCGATGCCCTGTTAAACGGGGCGATAGAGATCGAAGGGAATGAAAGTCAGGAAGGTGTAAACCTGGCTGATATGATGGGCAAGGCTGGCCAGCCTAAAGATTCCAGCCCATCTGAAAAGAACGTCCGGCCCTATAACTTCTGGTCTCCTGACCGTTTCTCAAAAGAACAGATCCGGGCCATTGAACTGGTACATGAAGAACTGGCAGAGCGGTTGACCAACAGTCTGCCTTCTTTCATTCGAACCAACTTACGCCCTCGGGTCGTTCATACGGAACAGGGCCGTTTCCACGATTTTATGGCTGATCTGGCCCCGACAACCCTTTACCACCTGGTTTCGCTGGCTCCCCTTCCGGGGCAGATCGTTATTGTGTTCAGTGATGATGTAAATTTTGTCATTCTTGAGCAGCGGTTGGGGGGTGCGTCAGACAGCCGCGGCCGCAGCCACTCGTTGACGGAAATTGATCAGTCGCTCTTGCAGGACCTAGTTGAAAACATGCTGAATGACGTCAAAGCTTCCTGGGGCAAGGTCGTCAGTATAGAGCCGAAGCTGATTGACAGTACCGTCAACCAGCACTGGGTTCAGATGATGATGGGCAATGAACGTGTGTTGATGGTCACGTTTGAAATGATGATCAAAGACACTACCGGCACAATGAGTTTTTATATCCCCTTCTCCATGCTCAAACCGGTGATCAATGAGTTGAACCCGCACGTGATCATCACAGGAAAGAAAGAACAGATCGTCGACTATTCCGCCCGGCAGACCAACCTCGAAAGTTTATACCGCACGGTTGTGCCATTAAAGGTGATCCTGGGAAATGTCCGATTATCCGTTAAAGAAATGACTAACCTGTCCATTGGAGATGTTCTGGTGTTGGATTCGAATCCTACCCAGGATGTTCTGGTGCAGGTAAACGGCACCACCCGATTTAAGGGCAAGATTGGTAAGCAATCCAACCATCTGGCTGTTCAAATCAACGGGCCTATTAATATTCCGAAAGTCACTCCCGACAAACAGGAGACAAAATTATGACCGATGAAGTTCTGGAACCTACTGAGTCCACGGATGGACAGAAATCAAGCATGGACGCGCTTCAGGAAAGCATCAATTCAATGCTTGCAGGGGAATCTGCCACATCTGTCGGACCGCAGGCTGCCGGGGCGACAGAGGAAAAACCGGCACCTCCTTTGGGAGGTTCTGCCATTAATATGTTGATGGATGTCAACCTGTTATTCACGGTCGAACTGGGCCGTACACAGATGCCCATTAAGCATGTGTTGGAATTACAAAAAGGATCGGTGGTAGAACTTGACCGCGTTGCCGGTGAACCTGTGGATGTGTATGTTAATGAGCATCTTATGGCTCGCGGCGAAGTGGTGGTTGTTGACGATAAATTCGGGGTTCGTATTACCGAATTAATTGCTCCAGAAACGAAAGAGTGATCCCCATGCTGGATCAGCTCAAACAAGCCTGGGAACGGCTGCGTTCCGTTAAGGGTTTTACCACCTGGCTGTGGATTGTCATTCTCTTTGTAATTCTGGCTATCGGAATGTTGATGAACGAGCCGTTGCCAGCCGTCACCGGAGAAGACAATGCCGGCTCATTTGGCAGTACCGGGTTGGCCCTCTCTGTTTTCTTCCGGTGGATGGCTGTCATTGGACTGGTCTATATAGCCTTTATTTTCATCCGCCGTTGGCAAGGGAATAAGCCCGGGCAAACACAACGCCGTATCAATGTATTGGAGCGGTTTTATGTTTCTCCCAAGCAGGTGCTCTACATCGTGAATGTTGACGGTCGGGAATTTTTCCTGGGGGCGACCGATTCCTCTATTAATTTAATCGCTGAGATGAAATCTACCGAGCCGCCTCCGCAACTGATTCAAGAACCCCGGGAGGATTTTGAATCGTTGCTCCGGAATAAAAAAGAAGCTTTGAATGAATCAGACCATGAATAAGACCATTGAGAATTCGCGTTCTGAAAAGGCGCAACCGGATAAGCAAATCCGCTACCGTTTTTTCTGGGCAGCGATCGCGCTGATGATGCTCACCGTTTTGATCTCCGGCTGTGCCGGAGCCACGCAAACAACAGCTCCAGGTGTCAGCCTGACACTCGATCCTACCGGACAGCCGAAAGAAGTAGCCAGCGGTGTACAGTTGCTGGTTTTGATGACAGTTCTCAGCCTGGCGCCTTCCATATTGATCCTGGCGACATCGTTCACACGCATTGTAATAGTGCTGTCACTTTTGCGAAACGCGATTGGCACACCCACGGCTCCGCCGAATCAGGTAGTCATCGGACTCGCGCTTCTGCTCACGTTTTTCAGTATGTCGCCTATCATTAATAAGATCAACAATGAAGCCATAAAACCGTATACAGCCAACCAGATTGACCAGGAAACTTTTTTTAAGAAAACAGTGGACCCTATCCGTGAGTTTATGTTCAAGAATACACGGGAAAAAGATATCGAATTGTTCCTTTCCATGAACAATTCACAGCGCCCGAATTCATTGGATGATATTGATACCGTCGTGTTGATGCCTGCGTTTGTGATCAGTGAATTAAAAACCGCCTTCACCATGGGGTTTGTGATCTATGTTCCATTCCTGATCATCGACATGGTTATCTCCAGCGTACTGCTCTCGATGGGTATGATGATGATGCCGCCATCACTGGTATCATTGCCGTTCAAACTGCTCTTGTTTGTCACAGTGGATGGGTGGTACCTGATCACTCGTTCGTTGCTGTTGAGTTTCAAATGAGATAATCAAAATGTCAGAAGCTTATTTAATTTCTCTCGCTCAAAACTCATTGACCATCGCATTGATGCTGGCGGGTCCGGTGTTGATCGTTAGTCTGGTGGTGGGTAGCCTGGTCAGCCTGATTCAGGCGGCAACATCAATCAACGAGGCTACCATGACATTCGTCCCAAAGATCATAGCCATTGTTGTAGTTCTGGTTGTGTTCGGGGGGTGGATGGGACAGAATATAATCAGCTATACTTCAGGTATATTTAACGATCTGCCAAATTTAGTAAAATAAACGTATCAGGAGACCTATGGTAGCGCCGCAATCAGACAACGCAGCAATCGTAGACCGTCGGGTGAAGAAGATTCTTCGCTCGATTGAATTAATGCGGCCCATCCCCATGGTTATTACGCGTATCATGCGCAGTTTGGATGAACCGGGTTCATCTGCCGGGTATGTTTCTGAGATCATCGGGCTTGACCAGGCCCTGGCAGCGAATGTGCTGCAGGCGGCCAATTCAGCTTTTCTTGGATACGGCCCTTCGTGCACCACGTTAAAAGAAGCGGTGATGCGGTTGGGGTACAAACGCATACGCACGCTGGTTCTGGCAGTGGCAGCCAGCCGGGGGATGGATGGTTCCCTCGCCGGATATAACATGGCCGCAGGTGATATGTGGGCGCATTCCGTAGCCACAGCAGTGGCGGCGCAATGGTTTGCCCGAGCGGTAGATTACCCCGAACCGGAAGAAGCGTATTCCGCTGGATTGTTGCATGATATTGGCAAGATTGTTTTAAATAAATTTGCCGAAGAAGAATACAAGTGGGTTTTCAAGAATCAACAAAAACAGAGTGAAACCATATTTGAAACAGAAAAAAAGACATTCGGGGTGGATCACGCCTATATTGGTAGTCTAATGGCTCAGAAGTGGACGTTCCCGCTGGTTTTGATTGACGCCATTCAATACCATCATGATCCAAACAGCGCCGGCGACCACAAACAACTGGCGGCCATCACCAACCTGGCTAACGCGTTGACGCCTGTAGACCCTGAAACGCTGACGCGTCTGGGCCCGCGCAAGTTAAACGAAACATCCTATGATATTTTAAAAATCACACCGGATCGGGTGGCAACAATGAACAGCCAGATGGTTTCGTATTACAAGATGAATTTCGGTACGGGGAGATAGCAAATCCTTTGCCATCCGTATCCTCGCGCCGTGTGTTGATTGCCGAAGAAGATAAGTTGGTTGCCGACATGTTCGCGCTGAGTCTGGGTGAGATGGGTTGTCAGATTAAAATCGAATACAAAGAACAGGCGATACGCGACGCGGTCCTTCGTTGGAAGCCGGATTTATTATTGTTGGATCTGTTTCTACCCGGCTGCAGCGGATTGGACCTTTTACGTGAGTTCAGTCAGACAACTACGAAAGCCGGCAGGCAGCTACCAATACTGGTGGTCTCATCTCTGGGTTTTAAAGAGGTCGTGGAACAGGCGCGCAAACTGGGCGCCATTGATTTTGTACTCAAACCGGTTGACCTCGATAACTTCCGCAGAAAAGCGCTTACCTGCCTGATTTAAAAAATCACTCTTATCGGCATTTTTTACGGATTCTTTAGACCTGCTTCACATTCAATTTACAGTCTGCCAGAAGTCAATCCGGTATCCTAATGACAGAGCGAACCGGGTTGATACCTATGATTATTTCTATTGCGCAGGCACAACTTTTCTTTCTGGCGTTTACGCGTGTCCTCGCGATTCTGGTACAGGTACCTGTATTCGGAAGCGAGGTTATTCCCACTCAGTCTAAAATCGGGTTGGGCGCGATACTCGCCATTATTGTGCTTCCCTGGAACCCGCTACCGGCCAATGTGGATGCCATCCCCTGGATGTTGTATGCGGCATTGATTATGCGGGAACTGATCGTCGGACTGCTGGCCGGTTTTGCTGCCGCGTTGACGTTTGGCGCGTTCCAGATAACCGGTAAACTAATTGATATGTCCAGCGGATTTGGAGCCGGACAGGTATTCAATCCGGCTATGAGCGAGGCCGGGGGAACG
>CAYQTY010000235.1:0-5748 GCA_964420535.1 uncultured Leptolinea sp.
TTGTTGATCCGGCCTCCTCCGTCCCTCCATCCGGTGGTTTTTCCGGATGGGGGGACTACAGGGGGGAGAGGCAGCGTCTCAGCGGGGATGGCGCAGGGATCCTATTGAAGATTTGGCATCCATCACGGTTCCGGTGAGCGGCTGCTTTTAGATGGGGCGCGGGAAGGCAACGCGCGTTTCGAACTGTCTCCAATTTCCTGAACCACCTCTGCCAGAGCCTGGTTGAGGAAATCTGCCAGGTCTTCACCGCCGGCCAGCGCCTTACGGTCCTTCAGCAGCGCGCTCAACCGGTTGGATGTCTTCCCGAGGGTTTCGAGTACCTGCATTAATTCTTTGAGGTCAGTTTCATCCATGGGCAGGCCGACAACCTGCTGCATCAGGCTCTTTATAGTGGCTACGGTACAGTGCAGCGCGGCTATGGCGTTATCCTGGATGGCTTCCACCTGGGCGGTTGAATCTCTCGTTTTTCGGGTTCTGGGCATGTTTTCTCCGGAAATGGAATATATGTTCTATACTGTGATCAGTATAAACCGCTCCGGAAGAAATACAACCTGCCAAAAGTGGCAAATTCACCTCTTTTTTGCCAAAGTGGGGGGATACATCTTCCCGAAATTGGTATAAAATTATGGAAACAAAAGGGCGGCTTTACATTTTTGTTGGGTTCACCCTCTTTTTATTGACAATTTGTTTTTCCCGCCTTATTGTAGGATTGGACTAATTTCATCCTGTTTTATTCCCGGGGCTTTATCCAGTATGGTCATACAGAAGGCGTTTCAAATTATTCGTAGGAACCGGCAGAAGGCCCAGTCATTTGTTGAACTGGCCATCGTGTTGCCCATCCTTCTGCTCATCCTCCTGGGGTTGGTGGAAGTCTCCTTCTTCATCGCACGTTACCTTGACGTGATGGACCTCACCCGCGAAGCCGCGCGTTTTGCCTCCATCCGCGATCCGCAGCTCGGAGAACCTGACGCAGATTGGGATCCGGTTGTAAAAAAATATGACTGCGCGAATGCCACACCGTTCAATTTTTACTATCACACCGCGTGTATTTTCTCGCCGCCGGCCAATTCCCCCATGTGCCCGGCTGCTTCGCGTTTCTGTAACGGCTTGAATCCGCTGGTGTATCTTGATCCCGCGGTGGACGATGTGGTTATAAAGATCTTTACCGTCGAGGGGTCACAAAACGTCACCCATGTTTATCCAAATATCGCATCAGGAGAATCGTTGACTGACGGCTACTGGGCGTTTTCTGACCATGACCCGGTTGATCTGGTACACAACGGCAACTGGAAACGGACCTGTAACCCGGACGACCTTGTTACTGAAGTAAACACAGAAACCCACTACACGGAACTCGAAGTGGAAAAAGAACTGGTTACCGGTTCACCATTAAATAAAGGGTTTATTTCCATAGAGTTTTATTACTGCTATCACCAGGTGTTGAACCTGCCGATAGCCAACTGGTTTATTCCAAACCCGATGAGGATCCATGCGTACACTCTTATGCCGCTTCCCGCGGCGCAACCTTACCCGACCCCAACAAATGGGCCAACTCCGACCACGCCTCCGTAATTCTGAACCGCGGCGCGGGCAGGTGATCGTGATCTTCGCGGTCACCCTGCTGTCCCTGTTGTTCTTTGCCGGTCTCGCCATTGACGCCGGCTCTTTGTACGTAACCTATGGCCAGTTGCGCCGTGCGGTTGACGGCGCGGCGGTGGCCGCGGCCAATGACTATAAAGCGGAATACAAACTTGCTCTTAATGAAACTAGAATGAGATTAGCTGCGATGGAAATATTAAAGCTGCATGATCTTGATCCGGCTAAAATGAATATGCATATCTACATCTGCAGCAGCGACCCAAAACCCGCCGATTTTGCGAATATGTGTCCACCAGATGATCCGCTTATCTTAAAGCGCAAACTGGTCTGGGTGGATGCCACGCTGAAAGCCCCATTGTATTTCTTGCAGTTACTGGGTTTTGATAGTGTTCCTCTTCAAAGCCACACGGTCGCCGAAGCGGCGCCTATTGACCTGGTAATCGTACTCGATACGTCCGAATCCATGGCCAGCGAAACCCCGGATTATGTTAATGGCATCCCGTATAATCCGGCTGGTTGTATTGCTGCGAAGAACTGTCAACCCATGGAAAAGGCGAAACAGGCGGCTAAAGGACTGATTGAAACATTATTTTTAAATTATGATCAGGTGGCCGTCATCGGGTACGATGTGAGTGTAAAAGATCTGGCCAGCATCACGATGTACAAAGACCTTGACCAGGCCAAACTCGCGGTGGATGCCTTGCAGGTGCGTGATGACCCGCCCTTTACCCATGTCATAAACCGATGGGGTTCTGTGTTTAAAGGCGGCGTTGACCTGTTCGGGTACAACCCCGTATTCCCGGAAGACCGCGATGGCGACGGCGCCGATGATGACAGCGACGATCCCATGGATCCAACCGATGTCGCGGCGGAATGCCGGACAATTTCAGATACGATCCACGAAGAACTCTGGGACGACACTCTCAATCTGGGATTGGATTCCCTGGGCGGCCCCTGTGACAACCCCTATTACCTCGATTCCTATTACTGGGGACTTGACCGTGATGCCGACGGTATTATCACGATCAAAGACGAAAACCAGACCACAAAAGAACAGTTGTTTTACGGGTGCACAGATATCACTACCGATCCTCCCACCTGTCCCAACCCTATATGGACGTACATGACCCCGAACTCCACATGCACCGGCTGCGGCATCCGCGCCGGCGCCCAGGTGCTCAAGCGCGACGGCCGTCCCAATGCCGTGTGGGTCATGGTTCTGCTCTCCGACGGTCTGGTCAACCTCAGCGATACCCCGGCGTCCAACCCCGCCATCCCGTCGAAGTTCCCGCTGGGGTACTGCACCGGCGGCATTGGCAGCTACAACTGGGGGTTCGGCTGCGAGGATAAACGCAAGGATGCCTCCCTGAGTCCGCGCTATTGCCTGGATGATCCGGCCGGCACCTGCCCGCCCGGATCGATCTCCGCGCTGGCGGACACGTCTCTTTATTCTGTGTATGATTACGCGCTCGATATGATCGACTACGCGTCATTGCAAAAATCGACCAATCCGGCCGAAGAGACCGGATCGGATATTTCCATTTATGCCATCGGGCTGGGCAGCGCGGGAAGTGTGCCTTCCGGCGCCAGCGGGCCGATCGGCGAATACCTGCTGCGGTACGCGGCGGCCGTGGGAGATGACGGCGAACGCACCCCCGATCCCTGCGATGGTGTGGCAACGAAAACAAGCTGCGGGCAATATTATTACGCCCCGAGTGGAAATCAGCTCGGTGAGATCTTCAACGATATTTCCACCCGTATTTATTCAAGGTTGACCCAGTGAGGTACGTATGAATGTGAAAGACCGGGACCTGGTTCATTGGATCCTCCGCCGTTTCAGGGCGGCTCCGGCTCAAAGTATGGTGGAGTTCGCCATCGCGCTCCCCGTGCTTTTGTTGCTCACCTTTGGTGTCATAGAGTTCGGCCGCCTGCTGCAGGCCTGGCTTGCGCTGGAGAACGGCGCCCGCTTTGGCGCGCGTTACGCCATCACCGGAGAATACAACATAGCCTACTGCGATGAAGCCGGAGCGGCGCTGGGGTATCTCGCGGCAGACCAGGCGGATGGTAAGACGGATTGCAAGATCACTGTGGCCAATACGGCAACGGAAGCGCAAAAAGAGGAAGCCCGCGATCACACCCAGGAATTGCAAGACTGGGCGCGCATGCCCTCCATTCGCGACTCTGCGTTGGCTGGAGCGAGCGGCATTGCCCTCGACGAATCGGTCTCCGGCGATTATTTGCAATACCTGGTGGATGCCGAAACCCATGGTACTACGTTCAGCGCGGATTACCGCGGTGATCCGAGTCAACCCGGTTTCTTCATGATCTCCATTTGTTCCAACCGCGTGGGTGAACCTATTACAGGTGTCACGCCGCCTACTTTCCCTGTTTTCCTGATCAATGATCCGGTTCTGGATCCCAGCCTTGCCCGCTACTATCCCGGTCACGACGGAGTGGATGAATATAAGTATTTCCCAACGTTGTGCATGGCCTACAACAAGGTCGAGAACGGTACCAATCCGGATGGAACTAAAAAATATCTTTCAGTACAACAATACTACATGGACGATGCCGGCGGTCCGGGTGACCGTGTGCGCATCACCCTAACCTACCGCCACCCGATGATCATGCCGTTGCTGAGCGAATGGTGGCCCACCCTGCGCCTGAACACCTCGCGCGATGGCGTGGTGGAAAAATTCCGCACATCCCGCGTCACCGGTCTATCCGAAGGAAACATGAACCCGGATACGCCCACCTTCACATCAACCCAGACTGCGACATTTACAAATACGCACACCGTTACCAACACTCCTACTCCCACCGCTACGTTTACAAACACACCAACAGATACCCCTACCAGCACCTTTACGGTCACCAACACGGCTACCAATACAGCAACTTTTACAACAACACCCACGCGGACGGCAACCCTGGCGGCCTGTCCCAGCACCGGTAATGGCCTGCGCGCTGAATACTACAACTGGACGGGCGGTTCCCCGCCGGCGGATCCGTTCAGCACCAGTCCGCTTGTGATAACGATCGTTCCCAGGGTTGATTATTACTGGCGTAATTCTCCGGCAACCGGTATAGGAGATAACTACTTCGCGGTCCGCTTCGTTGGAGAGGTGATGCCGCTTGCCAGTGAAGAATATACCTTCTATTCTGCCGCGGATGATGGTATGCGTCTGTGGGTTAACAATCAACAGTTGGTCGACCGCTGGCAGAATCAAAGTGAAACAGAACGCTCCGGGAAAATTACCCTTACCCGCTGCCAGAAATACCCGGTCGTCTTGGAAATGTATGAAAATACCGGCGGCGCGGCGGCACGCTTAAGGTGGTCCAGCGCGAGCCAGGTAAAAGAGATCATCCCGCAGGTCAACCTGTTCGGCGAATTGACCAGCGGCCCGTCAACGGCTACCTTCACCTCCACCAATACCCGCACCGCGACCAATACGGTGACGAATACCCTCACTATTACTAGAACCCCAACCCGGACGTTATCACCTACCAGAACATTCACAAGTTCTGTTACAAACACACCGACCCGGACGCCCACACGTACTGTAACAAATACAATAACCAGAACACCAACCATTACCAGAACGCCTACCATAACAAACACAGTGCCTGCCACTAATACGTTCACTCGTACGCCAACACGTACATCAACATCAACTCGTACCCTGACACCTACGAATACCAACACCAACATTCCGCCACCTACCAGTACTTTTAGTGCTACTCCCACACGTACTAAGACTGGTTCCCCGACCCCGACGAACACACCCAAGGGCATCGGCGGTTGATCGGGTACTGAAATAGAACAAGATCCGGCAGGTCAATGAGACTGCCGGATTTTTGTACTTGTACGCGCTACTTGCGGTTCATGCCTGTGAACGATAGAATCACCGCATGAACCTTACCGTATATACCGAGTTTTCTGACGATCTGGCCGGTGAATGGCTTGACCTGCTGGCGAAAGTCCCCGGCCGTTCGCCCTTTTTGGAATTTGACTATCAAAAGTTATGGTGGGAAACAAAAGGCGGCGGTGAATGGCCGCACGCGAACCTGTTGCTTTTCACGGCCCGCGAAGATGGAAAACTGGTCGGTCTCGCGCCGTTGTTTTCCACCCCCTTACCTGATGGTTCA
>CAYQTY010000236.1:0-5744 GCA_964420535.1 uncultured Leptolinea sp.
AGGGAGGTGGTGCACTTTATCCTGGCACCTGGTTTCAGCGCGGTGGATCCGGCCAAGGAAGCCCTGGCTGCTGAACTGCTGCGCATCCAGGTGCCGTCTGCGGTGATATTTGGTCTGAGCGGTCTGGTGATGGGTGTTCTGAATGCCAACCAGGTTTTTCTTTTCCCTGCATTGGCGCCTTCCATGTATTCACTGGGGATCATTTTCGGTGTTCTGGCGCTTTCTCCGAGCATGGGAATATTTGGCCTGGCCTGGGGGACAGTGCTGGGCGCGGCGCTTCATCTGGTGGTGCAGCTTCCTTCGCTTTTCCGGCTGAAGTTTGTGTTCCTTCCCACACTGGGACTGGATGATCCTTCCGTTCATGAAGTGGGGCGGTTGATGTTACCCCGGCTATTCGGTGCCGGCATTGTGCAATTGAATTTCTGGGTAAATACCAACCTGGCTTCACGCCAGCCGGAAGGCAGTCTGACGTCCATCACCACGGCATTCACCCTGATGATGATGCCGCAGGCATTAATTGCCCAGACGATAGCCATCGCCTCGCTGCCCACATTCTCTGCCCAGGTTGCCCTGGGAAAATTGGACGAAATGCGTTCATCGCTGGCATCCACCATGCGGGCGGTTCTGCTGCTTTCATTACCTTCATCCGTCGGGCTTGTATTATTGCGCGAACCTATTATCCGCCTGTTATATCAGGGCGGGCGTTTTGGCGACCGGTCTACAGAGATGGTTGCCTGGGCGCTGCTCTGGTACGCCGCGGGACTGGTGGGGCATTGTGTAGTAGAGATCGTCAGCCGGGCTTTTTACGCGCTGCATGATACAAAAACCCCGGTTGTTGTCGGTGTGATTGCCATGTCATTGAATATCGGATTTAGCCTGCTGTTTGCCTCGTTTTTTATATCCAGCGGCTGGATGCCGCATGGCGGCCTCGCGCTGGCTAATTCACTCGCGACCGCACTGGAAATGGCCGCTTTGTTGACGATCATGCGCCGCCGGTTGAACGGATTGCAGGGGCCCGCAATAATCAACGCGTTATGGAAAGGACTGGTTGCCTGCGCGGCAATGGCCGCTGTTCTGATGCTCTGGCTTGCCTGGAGCGCGTCTTTACCGGCGTGGGTTGTCACACTGGTTGGGCTGATTTTGGGGGTGGGCATTTACGGCGGATTGCTTGTGCTATTGAAAACACGGGAGGTTGGAATTCTCTGGAGGGCAATTTCACGCAAATTCTTGCATCGCATGCCATAATTTTTCTATAATTGTTAAAAATCGGGAGGATAAAATTATGGCAATTGGAATAGATCTTTTCGAGAAAACGAAATACGAAAATCTCACCGCTCCCGCTCAGCAAACTGGAATACCTCAACCGCCGTTGGAGCAGCCGATACCGGGTGACGTATCAATCATCACTTTGCCGGTGCCATCTTCTATCTCCATTCCTCCCATGGATGTGCGTGCTGCTATCGAGAACCGGACAACACTGCGTAAATATTCTCAACAGGAGCTCACACTGAATGAGCTTTCCTATTTGTTGTGGATTACCCAGGGAGTTAAATCTGTCACCGACCGGCCGGCTACACTGCGGACGGTTCCCTCCGCCGGTTCCCGCCACGCATTTGAGACCTACCTGCTGGTCAACCGGGTGGAATCGCTCAATCCTGGAGTGTACCGGTATTCGGCGCTCAAACATTGCGTGTACCCGGCGAACATGGAAGTCAATATTAATGAAACGATTACTGTCGCCTGTAAATCACAAAGTCACGTTCGAACCAGCGCGGTGACCTTCTTCTGGGTGGCGGTGCTGGAGCGTATGTCATGGCGCTATTCGGAACGTGCCACGCGATACCTTCTGCTGGATGCCGGCCATGTCTGCCAGAATCTGTACCTGGCCGCTGAATCAATCGGCTGCGGAGTGTGCGGAATTGCCGCTTATGATGACGATATGACAAACGCCGCCCTGGGATTGGACGGCGTCAATGAACTGGTTGTCTACGCGGCTACGTTGGGTAAACGCTAAACCGGATCAGGCAGTACGGTCGGCAAATTTTAAACCCAGATCTGCCGGGGTGACTGTTTTTCCGGTGAAATCGTCGAATGATAGATTATCCATTGTCCAACCGCAATTCGATTTAACCCGGTTGAACAGGGAGGAATAGCTTTCGTTGGAACGCAACGCCCAATCGAGCCAGAGTGTTTCTGCCACTTCCTGCAGACGTTCCGCGTTAGGTCCTTCAATTTCGGAGAAATGGCCGTATGGCAATTCATCCAGGGTAACCAGCGTATCCGCGAAGGAATAGGTTGTGCGGTATTTTTCATAGAGCATGAAAACCTGATACCCCAGGGCTTCCAAAAGCGCGCGGGTATCGTCGAAATTGCTGACTTCCACCTCAATCTCACGCCTCACACTCACCGGGTGGTTCACCTGCGCGGGATCTTTGTATGTCAACCGGGCAATCTGATCCTGCCGTAACCGGAGAACGCGGTGGTCGCGGGAAAGGTCACCGGTAGGGAAATCAAATCGCAGGTTGGTTTCTTTTACCCGCGGTTGAACAAGTTTCCCGCCCAATGCCTGAATACGCAGTTCCAACCGTGAAAGGTCTTTCACAAGGAATTTGACTTCGATTTCGTTTTCCGTCATCCTATTTTCCATTTGATCTAAAGCTCCTGATCGTGTCCCGGAAAAGCAGGTAAATTGCTGCCATCGTCAACAGTGTGGCGAAAGCCAGTGAAAACGGCAGCGATGTTTGCGCTTCAAGTGAACGGGCAAAACAGATCCGGTCTATCCAGTGTAAAAGCAGACCGGCAGCCATAAATCCGAGAGAGATATTCTTCCATTTATCTGCCGGAAGAAGGGCAGTTACTGCGGACAGAGTATACACCAAACCGGAAAGAGCGCCGTTCAAAGCCAGATACCATACGCCGGGTGTCATCCCCAAGGAGGCATATTCTTGCCAATGGATCATGGAGAGGATCAGTCGAAGCCATCCGGATATGGAAGCCAGAAAAAGGCAGGCTGACAGAAAGTATGTTCTCCGGGGGAGTAGGAGAAGAGCCGGTTTTGTAATGACGGTTACTCCAATTTAATATCCCACAGGTGCACGTGAGATGGTTCACCATCGCGCACAGTGCGGATTTCAAACCGCAAACGGGAGACATTCTGCCCCAATTTTACGGGTAATTGAACAGTTCGTATCTGAGGGCTTTCGGAGACAGTGGTACCGAAGGAAAAAATTTTACTTCCGTCGGCAGGTTGCGCGTAGACAGTGAAGCCGGTCGCGCCTCCACCGACAGTGGCCGATACTTTTGTCAAAGCGAGGGGCTTTTCCAGTTTGATCTCCACCACTAGCGGATTGGCTTCTTCCGAGCGGATTACAGAAGCCTCATCATTATCAAAAGCCAGTTGAAGGCTGCCCATATCCAGCCGGGATGACGCGCCTTCCACGTTGATCCCATTGATTTTTATCGATCCGGGAACCATGAATTTTCGCGACGCGCGTTCCAGTTCAAAAGCCTGTGTGGCGGTTTCACGATATTTTAACTGCGCGAAAATAAACCCGGGCGTTCCATTGGGGTAATAGATAACATCCACGACCTTCATAGGGTCGAATTTACCGCTCGTCACAACATTTCCCACATCTTCCGGTGACAAAGCAAAAATTGTGTTCTCCGGAATTGGTTTCATAAATTCAGTGAACGCGTCCATGCCAGACATTTCTATGGGAACCGGATCACCCAGGAAGAAACGAGCGAGAACATCTGTGCCGTTTGCCCAATCCGGTGACAGATTGATATGGATTCCGGGGTTTTGTGCCTTGATTTCTTTGATCTTGCCGAAAACCTGCTGTCCACCGTACTGCATTCCTCCCATGCCGTAATTAGAAAACCAGGTTGGCCCGGACGTGAGTGAGATATCCAGAATGGCAAAATTACCGCCTATAAGCAGCAGGAAGAAAATGGCATCGATGTATTTTGTGGCGGGCAGGCGTTTATTGATCCAGCCCATTGAGTAGTCAATCCCCAGCGTAATAAAGAAGGCAGCCGGAATGACCATAAATAATGCCCGGGTAATGCTAATATCGGCCACAGCCGCGCCGAGGGGAGCAGTCAATAACGCGAGCAGCATCAGGCGGTAATTTGAGTCCTTCCATCTCCGGATACCCAGAAACAATCCGCCGGCAAAGAACGGGAAGAAAAACCATCCCAGGTGACCCATCCCCTTCATGATATGGCGAGAAAGATCAGCCGGGAAAAAGAGGAACCAGTAGGCCGGGTTTAAGCCCTGCACATAGGTGCCCAGGAAGGTGAATATTTTCTCCTGAATTGGTACTGGTTTTACCCAGTAGCTATCCAGCATAGCCAGATGGTGCTCGTTTTCGCCGGGATGCAAGAGCAGGAACCGGAAATAGGGAACACAAAGAACCAGACCGATAAGGATTGGAAGCCAGAGCGCCTTTCGGTTAGCCCAATGGTATTTGAAATCTGAGATCAACAGGACCAGGACAATGGCTGCCATGACCACCCGTGCCGGGCTGTAGCAGTAAAACGCCAGAGCGGCGGCAATCACTGAGACGTAGATCCAGCGGGTGCTGCCATTCCGGTAGCGGAGATACCCGTACAGAAAGACCGTATAAAAAGAAACGGCTTCCACTGTTTCAAAAGCAGTTCGCGAGTGGTAAAACCATGCCGGGATCATGGATAAGACCAGCACGGCAAGCCAACCGCGCCGGTTTTTTTCGATTACTCCGTAAGAAAGCCCTAATCCCAGGGCTGCCAGCAGGGAAATCGTGGTGGAGATAAACCGGGTGACAAATACGGATCGAATTCCTATGAGGGCGGGAAGTATTTGAAGGTATACCGAAGTACCCAGGTTGTACATGGTGCCATTCTTAAAGAAGGTTGGCAGAATTTCACCGCCTGTGGCGATGAATTTATTTCTCACCAGGTCATACGCCTGCATGCTGTGGACGGCTTCATCGGTAAAAAAGAAAATCGGGAAATCTGTCAGCCGGATGAGCCTGACCAGGTAATACACAACAAGCGCGCAGATGAGGATGATCACTGGCGATAGGGCAGGCAATCGCGAGCCGACTTTACTGGATTTGATCCGTTCTACCAGGCTGGATAACCGGTTGAATCTGGACAATTTTTCCAGGTCAAAGTGAAGGTGTTTGACCGATGTTTCGGGTCCACCGGTGAGGTTGACCACCTGAGATCTGACGGGTTCTTTTCCCCCGGGTTTATAGGTGATCGTCAGTTGAACTTCCGCGCCTGGCGGCAATTCCACCGTCGCTTCAACCCGGAGATTCTGTCTGGTCTCATCAGATTCCGGACGGATCTCCCCCTCTGCGTAGGAGTCAGGCGTTTCAGTCACCACGTGCTGATTATATAACGGTTCAAGCAAATGCAAGTATCTGATCAAAATAGACGGGTACACTTATTGCAATAATTCTGGCTACTGTGAAAATATCACCCTGGGATTTCTTTTCGACCATTCTTTTCGCGGCGTGGCTGGTCATGTCGACGGCTTTTTTAATTATTTACCGAGACCCGACCAGTCAGTTCAATCCGTTCCCGCCGCGAACTCAGGCCGCCGTCACAATTGAGGCGGAAAATGCATCAACTCAGGTGGTTTTGCCGGAGATCTGGACTCCCCTGCCGGAAGAGGAAGGTGAAGGTATAGAGGCGGATTTTGCCGATGAAACTGGAGAAAATTGGACGTCTCTATCAAATGACCCTCCGGGTATTCC